>LIBV01000088.1 GCA_001438335.1 Pelagibacteraceae bacterium BACL5 MAG-120820-bin39 | reverse complement strand
GATAAAAAATTTCTTATTAATCGATCAAAAAATGGTCTCTCATAATTCTTTTCTATATACTTTCTGCCATGATCTATGACATGCATATAATTTACCCCAGCAGGGCACGTGGTCATACAACTATAGCAGGATAAGCATCTATCAATATGTTTAACAACTTTTGGTGTTGGTTTTTTATTATTCTCCAACATGTCTTTAATAAGATAAATTCTACCTCTTGGGCCATCAAGCTCATCACCTAAAATTTCATATGTTGGGCAAGTTGCATTACACATTCCACAATGAACACATTGTTTAAAGATTTTTTCAGTAGATCGATTATCTGAATCTTTTAACTGTTTTGATGAAAAATTAGTCTGCATTAAATTCCTCTATACATCTTTCCAGGATTAAATATTCTTTTAGGATCGAAGCTTTTTTTAATTTTTTCAGATATTAAAAGTCGTACATCATTAATAGTAAATAAAGTTTCTTCATAATCGTATTCATCTGAAGTTTTAACAATGGTTAAATATCCACCGTAATCTTGCGAAATTTTTTTTAGTTCTTTAATTTTCATATTCTTTTTTGCAGGCACTTCTACCCAAAATAATGATCCACACCAATCAATATAATACTTAAACTTATTAGCTAAAAATTGCATCATTTTAACTCCATTCGATGGCGTGATTACTAATCGAATTAGATTATTTTTTGTCTTAGAAAAAAGTTCTAGATTATTTATTTTTTTCCAGAATGGTACAGATTGGTAAACATCAAGTATTGTTGTTTTATATTTTTCTAAATTTAATTCTTGAGTAAGTGCTTTAATTTTTTCATCAATAGATATTTTATCTCCCTCTACCCGTATTGCTAAAAATGAACCATCATATTTTAAATCATTAAACTTAAACACTACATCTCTATTTTTTTGAAAATCATCTTCATTAGGCTCTAAGGGGATATAAACAGCACCAGAGATTTCACTACTAGAGCTAGACATTTGATTAAACAATTCAAAAACTGTTTTTTTATCATCAACATATATCGCAATAGTGTTCGATAATTTTTTTTTTGGTAAAACTTTTAGGGTTACTTCAGTTAAAGCCACTAATGTACCAAATGATCCAGCTATAAGTTTAGATAAATCATAGCCTGTTACATTTTTTACTACAGTGCCTCCGGACTTAATTATATCTCCTTTGCCGTTAACTCCCTTAAATCCTAGTATGTGGTCTCTAACACTACCAACCTTAAACCTTCTAGAGCCAGCAAAATTACACGATAAATAACCTGCTATTGTTCCTTTATTGGATTTACCCGTCTCAATAAAGCCAAAGTCCATTGGTTCAAATGCTAACTCTTGATTATTTTTATCCAATGCTTTTTCAATTTCCTCAATAGGGGTACAAGCTTTTACTTTTATATAAAGTTCTTCCGGTAAATATTCAATTATACCAGAGATTTTAGACATAGATAACGTATTAGCTGATTGAGTTTTGTTTCCAATGAAACTTTTAGAGTTTGTGCCTATCAGTTCTGTAGAAGAATTTTTTTTATATAATTCTTTTATTAAATCTGAAACTTCCTCTTCATTTTTAGGGTAAAATATATTGTTAGAATCTTGGAAGATCTGGGAATTTATTTTTACTTTTGTGGACATGAACCCTTCCTTCCTCTGCGCATTTTCTAAGTATTGGATAAACTTTTCCTGGATTTAGTAAGTTTTTTTCATCTAATGCTTTTTTAATATCAAGTTGTTGCTGAATATCATCGTTATTAAACATTTCACACATGAGTTCTCGCTTTTCTACACCTACCCCATGCTCACCAGTTATCACCCCACCTAATCTTACACATGTTTTTAAAATTTCAGCTCCAAATTCTTCTGTTTTTCTTAATTGTTCTTTATCACTACCATCAAACATAATAAGTGGATGTAAGTTACCATCACCAGCATGAAAACAATTTGCAACTAATAAATTATATTTTTCAGAAAGTTTTTTTATTTCTAATAATGCTTCTGCTAATTTTCCTCTTGGGATAGATCCATCCATACAATAATAATCTGGCGCCATTGCTCCACAAGCTGGAAAAGCAGCTTTTCTTCCAGCCCAAAAAGAAAGTCGTTCTTTTTCATTTTTACTCAATTTTAGGCTAGAACAATTATTTTTTTTACATATATCACTAACTTTTTTAAGTAATTCATTTACCTCAGACTCAGTTCCATCAAGTTCGACGATTAGTAAAAGTTCTGCATCTCTAGGATATCCTGCTTTACTAAAATTATCCGTTGCTTCAATTAAAGCTTTGTCCATAATTTCCATTCCTGCTGGCACAATTCCACTTGAAATAATTTCTGATGCCGCATCCCCACCTTCTTTAATAGAAGGAAAACCAATCAACGCTGCTTTAACCACTTGAGGTTTTTTTAAAATTTTTACAGTAACTTCAGTAATTACTCCTAGCAAACCTTCAGACCCACAAATTAATCCCATAATATCATAGCCCTCTTGGTCTAATGTTTTGCCTCCTATTCGACAAACTGTTCCATCCATCAAAACCATTTCTACACCTAAAATATTATTTGTGGTTGTTCCATATTTTAACGAATGAACTCCACCTGAATTTTCAGCAACATTACCACCTATTGAACATGCAAGTTGGCTAGAAGGATCAGGTGCATAATAAAAACCTTTGTGTTGTACGGCATGAGTAATTCCCAAATTAGTAACACCAGGCTGTGTAACCACACACTTATTTTCAAAATCTATTTCTAAAATTTTATTAAACTTTCCAAGACCTAAAAGAACTGCATCTTGTAATGGTAAAGCTCCTCCCGATAAACCTGTTCCAGCCCCTCTTGGTACAACTTTAATATTTTCATCATAGCAATACTTCAAAATTTTACTAACTTCCTCAGTATTTACAGGTAGCACTACGGCTAGTGGAGTTTGCGTATAAGCGGCTAAAGCATCAGTTTCATATGGTTTAATCTCATCAGCGTGACTTAAAACATTTTCTGGATTTATTAAGTTAGATAATTTTTTTACAATTAAATCCTTATTATTAAGAATAGATCTATCTATTTTTGGTAACACTAATTCACTCATTTCATCCTAACATTTTTTTTAAATTTTCTAATGCCTTAGAGATATTGTCTTGAGATGCTGCAAAGCTAAATCTTACATAATTTTTAGAAGTTTTACCAAATGCAGAACCTGGAACTATTGCTACTCCTGCCTCATGCATTGCTCTCTTGCAAAATTCTGAACCATCCATTCCAGTTCCAATAACTTTTGGAAAAGCATAAAAAGCTCCTCCTGGTAAGCTACATTCCACACCAGGTAAACTATTTAATCCTTCATGAATTAATTTTCTTCTTTGAGTAAATTTTTCCATCATTTCGTGAATTGAGTCATCCGAGCCATCTAAAGCCGCAATCCCTGCAAATTGTGCAGCAGCATTAACACAAGAAACACTATTAATTAATAACTTATTAACATGTCCAATAAGTTCTTCGGGCCAGAAACTCCAGCCTAATCTCCAACCAGTCATTGAATAAGCCTTGCTCCATCCCTCTAGAACTATCAGTCTGTCTCTTAGTTCGGGGTAGTTGAAAAAAGTTGGCATTTCTTTTCCATCAAAAATTTGTCTACTATAAATCTCATCACTTAAAATTGTTACATGAGGGAATTTTTTTAAACCTTCTGCTAGTTTATCTATCTCAGTTTTTTCAACAAAACTTCCAGTTGGGTTATTGGGATTGATTAATATTAGCAATCTAGTTTTATCAGTAATTAAAGATAAAATTTTATCTGCACTAAATTTCAAATCCTTATCTTCTGTTAAATCATATGGCACTGCTGTTGAACCCGTATAATTAATCATAGACTCATAAATTGGAAATGCTGGAGTTGGATGAATAATTTCTACTCCAGGTTCACCAAAACATTGAATTGCATAATGCATCGTTGGTTTTCCCCCTGGCATGATTATAA
>LIBV01000087.1 GCA_001438335.1 Pelagibacteraceae bacterium BACL5 MAG-120820-bin39 | reverse complement strand
CAAGCAATTGAAGTCGCAAAATGTAGCGCTCAACATAGAGATATTGCTCTTAGATTTTAATTCATGGAAAAAAATATTTTATCAAAAAAATATATTACAGGTGTATTTTTTGTTTTTGCTTTTGGCTATTTTTTATCAACTCTATTAAGAGCTATTACTGCAACTTTATCCCCTGTGTTAACAGATGAATTCTCTCTAAATGCTTCTAATTTAGGATTACTAGCTGGAGGATATTTTTTTGGATTTGCAGCAATGCAAATACCTTTAGGATTTATGTTAGATCGTTTTGGACCAAAAAAAATAGTAACCACATTTTTACTTGTGGCTATAGTAGGCATTTTTGTTTTTATGACTGCACAAAGTTTTAGTAGTCTTTTAGTTGCAAGAATTTTAATAGGAATAGGTGTTTCTGCTTGTTTGATGGGACCACTCACAGGATATCGAATCTGGCTTGATGATCAATATCAACAACGTGCCAACTCTTGGATGTTGATGATTGGATCATTGGGGATGTTAACTTCAACTTTACCTGTTCAGTTATTATTACCATTGTATGGTTGGAGAGGAATATTTGCTGGTTTAGCGCTATTAACTGTTTTATGTATAATTTTAATTTTAATAGTATCTCCACAATGGTCTAAAGTAGAAACAATTAACAATAATATAAAATCAACAAACTCTTTTTTAGAAGTTTGGAACAATAAATATTTTCATAGTTTTATCCCTTTAGGTTTATTTAATTATGGAGGCCTCTTTGCAATTCAAACTTTATGGGCTGGTCCATGGTTGATTAATGTATCAGGTTACACACCTTTACAAAGTGCAACAGGTTTATTTTGGATTAATTTTGTAATGTTATTTGCTTATTTGTTTTGGGGCTATATTAACCCAAAATTATTAAAACTTGGTTATACTGCAAATAAATTAATTATTTATTTGGCACCAATTTCTTTTTTAGTGTTAATTAAAATTATTATATTTGCTGAGGCGACAACTTATGTGGATTGGATTGTCTTTGTATTAAGTTCAATTGTTATAACTTTAGCGCAACCTGCTGTTGGACTAGCTTTTCCAACCAGATTAGCTGGAAAAGCATTAACCTCATTTAATTTTATTTTGTTCGTTGGTATTTTTATTGTGCAATGGATGATTGGCTTAATAATTGATTTTGTTAGCGATAAAGGTTACTCGATAGTTGTAGCCTACCAAGTAGCATTTTCAATTTTTTTAGGACTATGTTTGATATCTTATATATACTTTGTAAAATCAAATATTAAAAAAATTAATGAAATATAAAATAAATTCCACAGTTACAGGCAGTCTTCCCAAACCTAATTGGATTGCAGAAACAGGTAAACTTTGGAGTCCTTGGAAATTGTCTGGTGAAGCATTAGAACTTGGTAAATTAAAAGCAACACTTTCATCTGTTGAAGATCAACTATCTGCAGGATTATCTATTATTACTGATGGCGAACAAAGTCGTCAGCATTTTGTGACAACATTTATTGAAAATTTATCAGGAGTTGATTTTAAAAAAAGAAAAGTAGTTCGAATAAGAGATCGTTATGATGCAAGTGTGCCAACAGTTATTTCAAGAATAAATAGAAAAAAACCAGTTTTTTTGAAGTATGCAATTTTTTTAAGAAGTTTAACCAAATTACCTATTAAGTTTAGTTTGCCAGGGCCAATGACCATGGTCGATACCCTTTATGATAAATTTTACAAAAGTAGAGAAAAGTTAGCATGGAGATTTGCAGAGGTTTTAAATGAAGAAGCTAAAGATTTAGAAAAAGCAGGTATTGATTATATACAATTTGATGAACCTGCCTTTAATGTATTTTTTGATGAAGTTAAAGAATGGGGAATTGCAGCATTAGAAAGAGCTGCAAAAAATTTAAAAAGTAAGACGATTGTACATATTTGTTACGGGTATGGCATTAAGGCAAATAATGATTGGAAAAAATCTTTAGGATCGGAATGGAGACAATACGAGAATATTTTTCCACTTTTAAACAAAAGTAAAATTGATCAAATAAGCTTAGAATGTATGAATTCTAAAGTACCACTAGAATTACTATCTTTGTTAAATAATAAAGAAGTTTTAGCAGGGGTAATAGATGTGGCCTCTAAAAAAATTGAAACTCCAAAAGAAGTTTTTAATCTTATAAAAAAAATTACAAAATATGTTTCACCAAAAAAATTAACATGTTGTACTAATTGTGGGATGATTACGCTTCCTCCAAAAATTGCCCAAGCCAAAATGGAATCTATTACAAAAGGAAGTAAACTAGCAGAAAAATATTTTTTTAGTTAATTTTTTTAATAAAAATTTGTATCATTAAAATATTTGAATTATAAATATTCAAATAATGCCAAAAATAATTTCATCATACGTACATATAGTTGATTTCATCAGTGAAAAGGTTGGTAGATTTGTGATGTACGGTGTTTTCGTCATGATGTTTATATTGATCCTATCTTTTGTTACGAGAAACATAATTAACTATCCATTGATGTGGATTATTGAAATGGCCCAATTCACTATGACCGCTTATTATTTATTAGGCGGTGGTTACTCAATGATTACTGATGACCATGTCAGAATGGATTTATTTTATGGCAAGCTTTCAAAAAAAGGAAAAGCTAAGATGGATATATTTACCAGTTTTTTTTTAATTTTCTATTTAGCTATATTATTTTTTGGATCCATTACTAGTCTCATTTATACAATTAAAACTAATCAGAAATTATTTACAGCTTGGGCGCCTTATGTTTGGCCAATTAAAACATTGATGTTACTTGGAATTTTACTGATGTTGCTGCAAGCTTTTTCTACTTTGTTTAAGGACATCGCTAAATACAAGAATAAAAAAATATAATTATGTTAAGTCAGTATTTAAGTTACGAATTTATCGCTTTGTTCATGTTTATAACCATGCTGGCTATGATGTTTACTGGCCAAAGAGTATTCGGAGCGATTGGTTTTGTTGCAGCTGCATCAGCATTATTAATCTGGGGTGATGGCTCATTAGAGATGCCTTACACGGCAACATGGAAACTATTTAAGTGGTATCCAATGTTAACTTTACCACTTTTTATTTACATGGGTTTTATGATTTCAGAATCTGGAATTGCTAACGATCTTTATAAGATGTTTCATGTTTTATTCGGTGGCGTAAAAGGAGGCCTTGCAATTGGTACTATGTTTATGATGGTGGCGATTTCAGCAATGAATGGATTGAGTGTTGCGGGAATGGCTATAGGGGCCACTATTGCTTTACCAGAAATGTTAAAAAGAAATTACGATAAAAGAATGATCACAGGGGTAGTGCAAGCAGGAAGTTCTTTAGGAATATTAATTCCACCAAGTGTTGTGATGGTTTTATATGGCATGATAGCAAGACAACCCGTTAGTCAGTTATGGTTAGCAGGTCTTTTACCTGGATTATTAATGGCAACTTTATTTATCTTATACATTTATATTAGATGTAAATTACAACCCAACTTAGGCCCAGTTTTACCTCTTAAAGAAAGAGATATTCCATTAATTGAAAAAATTAAATTATTAAAGGCAGGGATAATTCCTTTTTTAATATTCTTTTTGATGACAGGTTTATTTTTGATGGGAATTGCAAGTTTAGTTGAATGTTCTGCGGTTGGAGCATTACTTGCAACATTAGCATCTGCATTCAAAAAAAGATTAAATAAACAAGTAATAGAGACCACATTAAGAAAAACGCTTGGTGTTTCATGTATGTTTATGTGGATTATATTAGCAGCTTTAACATTTGGTGCAGTGTTTGATGGCTTAGGAGCTGGAAGAGCTATTGAGACATTATTTATTGAAAAATGGAATTTATCCCCTTGGGGTGTTTTAATCATGATGCAACTTTCTTACATTCTTATGGGAATGTTTTTAGATGATACGGCTATGTTAGTTATTGTAGCGCCGTTATATGTTCCTTTAATCATTGCTTTGGGATTTGATCCAATTTGGTATGGAGTTTTATATACGATCACATGTCAAATTGCTTACATGACACCGCCCTTTGGCTATAATTTATTTTTAATGAGAGCCATGGCTCCTAAAGAAATAACTCTTAAAGATATCTACAGTTCTATCATTCCGTTTGTGCTGGTGATGGTGTTTGG
>LIBV01000086.1 GCA_001438335.1 Pelagibacteraceae bacterium BACL5 MAG-120820-bin39 | reverse complement strand
AATAAAGTTTTTAGAAGCTGTCGGAATAGAAAATATTATCAAGCATGAAAAAGAATTGGTTGAATATGGTCAGGAAATTTTAAGAAAAAATAATTCAGTAAAATTAATTGGAAACCCAAAAGAAAAAGGTGGTGTTCTTTCATTCACAATTGAAGGAGTACATCCACATGATATAGCAACCATATTGGATGAAGATGGAGTTGCTATAAGGGCAGGACATCATTGTTGTCAAGTGTTACATGATAAATTGGGTATCCCCGCAAGTGCAAGAGCCTCTTTTGGAATCTATAATACTAAAGATGATCTTGACCAACTTAATGAGTCTATAAATAATTGTAAAAAAATATTTGATTTAAAATGAACTTAAAAGAATTGTATCAAGAAATAATTTTAGAGCATGGAAAGAGTCCACGAAACCTAACTAAAATTGATAATTTTAACAAAGATGCAAAAGGCAATAATCCGTTGTGTGGAGATAATGTTCATGTTTATTTAAAATTAAATGAAGATAAAAAAGTTGAAGATATTTCTTTTGAAGGAAGTGGTTGTGCAATTTCAATGGCCTCTGCCTCTATAATGACAGATTTAGTTAAAGGAAGATCAGAAAATGAAGTTAAAGAAATTATTAATGATTTTTTAGGAATGATTAAAGAAAATCCAGAACTAAGTTCTAAAAATTTAAAAGATGATGAAAGAACAAAGCTGATGTGTTTATCAGGCGTCAAACAATATCCAATGAGAGTAAAATGTGCGACTTTATCTTGGCACACATTGGTTTCTGCGTTTGACAATAATAAGGAAGAAGTTAAAACTGAAAATTAAGTTATGACATTAAAAGAAAAAGTTATTGAAGAAATTAGAAAAATTTATGACCCAGAATTACCTGTGAATATTTATGAGTTAGGTTTAATTTATGATGTCCAAGTAGACAATAATAACGCTAAAATTAAAATGACACTTACCACACCAAATTGTCCAGTAGCAGAGAGTTTACCTAAAGAAGTAAAAGATGGGGCAATGCAAGTTGAGGGTATTGAAAATGTTGATTTAGAACTTGTTTGGGATCCACCTTGGAATAAAGATATGATGTCAGAGGCTGCAAAATTGGAGTTAAATTTATAATGAACCCTATTATTAAATTAAGTGACAATGCTGCATCAAGAATAAAAGAGATTATGTCTAATGCTGAAAAAGAATCAATTGGTGTTAGAGTTTCTGTTAAATCCGGTGGATGTGCTGGGATGTCTTATGTAATGGAGTACACTAAAGCAATTAATCCTAGTGACGAAGTAATTGAAGATAAAGGTGTCAAAGTTTATGTCGATGCTTCTGCTGTAATGTATCTTTTAGGCACTGAAATGGACTATAAAAAAGAAGAATTTTCCTCATCATTTGTGTTCAATAACCCCAATGAAACTGAACGTTGTGGATGTGGTGAGTCCTTTAAAATAGGATAAAAGTTATATCCCGTTTTACGCATAGCAGTATTGCATTCAACGCATATCTAGTGTATGAATCATGTTATGAATAAATTTGAATTTAAAAATCTTGTTAAATCTTTAAAAAATTCTTTAAAACAAAGAACTTTTTTCAAAGACCTTAGAAAAGAAGTAGAAACTGGGGCAAACGGAACCCAGGACTACATTGTTAAAAAGGGTGTTAACAAAGATACAATAGCTACAACTAGACAGTAATTAATTTTATTAACTACTGTAGTACATCTCAAATTCTATAGGATGAGGTGCGTGCTCAAATTTATGAATTTCTTCAAACTTAAGAGCAATGTAAGCATCAATTTGATCATCTGTAAATACTGCACCTTGAGTTAAAAACTCTCTATCTTTATCCAAATTTTCCATCGCTTCTCTTAGAGAGCCGCAAACTGTTGGAATAGATTTAACTTCTTCAGGAGGTAAATCGTACAAATCTTTATCAAAAGATTCACCTGGATGAATTTTATTTTTAATTCCATCCAAGCCAGCCATTAACATAGCAGCAAAAGTTAAGTAAGGATTTCCTGACGCATCTGGGAATCTAATTTCGCATCTTGCACCTTTTTTACTTAAAGTTATTGGTATACGGCAAGAAGCAGATCTATTTCTTGCAGAATAAGCAAGAAGCACAGGTGCTTCAAAACCAGGGATTAATCTTTTGTAACTGTTCGTAGTAGAGTTAGCAAAAGCATTAATAGCTTTAGCATGCTTTAAAATTCCACCGATATAAAATAGTGCTGTTTCAGAAAGACCAGCATAAGCATCACCAGAAAATACTGGAGTATCACCTTTCCAAATTGATTGGTGAATGTGCATCCCAGAACCATTATCACCTTTAATAGGTTTTGGCATGAAGGTTGCAGTCTTGCCAAAAGAATGTGTAACCATTTGTACAACATATTTATAAAGTTGAACATTATCTGCTTGATCAACTAAAGTGCCAAAATACATTCCTAACTCATGTTGGCTTGGTGCTACTTCGTGATGATGTTTTTCAACTTTAATACCGACTTCTTTTAAATTTTTAAGATATTCACCTCGCATATCTTGTTCACTATCAACAGGAGGTACAGGAAAGTATCCACCTTTTACTGGAGGTCTGTGTCCCATATTTCCATTTTCATATTCTCTTCCTGAGTTATATGGACCTTCTTTACTATCTATTTTAAATCCACACTCATTCATATCGTTTTTAATTCTAACATCGTCAAAAACAAAAAATTCAGGTTCTGGACCAAAAAATGCTTTATCACCAATTCCTGATTGCTTTAAATATTCCTCAGCTTTTTTTGCAATTCCTCTAGGATCTCTTTCGTAAGGAGTTCTATTTACTGCATCAAAAATATCACAAAATAAAACAGCAGTATTGTGCGATGTAAATGGATCCATAAATATTCTTGATGTGTCCGGTTTTAAAATCATGTCAGATTCATTAATTGCCTTCCAACCCGCAATAGAAGATCCATCAAAGAAAACACCTTCATCCAACATTTCTTCATCGATGATAGTTGAATCCATTGTAAGATGCTGAAGTTTGCCTCTAGGGTCTGTAAATCTTAGGTCTACAAATTCTGCCTCTTTATCTTTAATAAATTTTAAAACATTGCTAGTACTCATTTTGACTCCTAAATTAATTTTGTTGAAGTTAATTACCAAAAAACTATAGATAAATATTGTACTTTTAATGGATAACACCTATGCAAATTTCACATAAGCATCTGTTTAAAATATGGATTTTAGCTATATAAGTAGTGGCATTTTAATGAATCCTATACTTAGTAAAGAACCAGTTCAAAGAGCTAATAAATCTCTAAAAGAATTCAATCAAAATTTAAATATAATTTGTTTAGAGCAAACCGCAAAAACTGCACAAGACGCTGCTACAGCTTTAGGTTGCAGTGTTGGAGCGATTGTAAAAAGTTTATTGTTTAAAGCTTCAGATACATTCATTTTATGTTTAGTGTCAGGGAATAAAAAATGCTCATTAAACAAGCTTAAAAAAATAACAGAAATAAAAGATATATCCATGGCAGTACCTGATGATGTCAAAAGAATAACAGGTTATACCA
The DNA here is from genome assembly GCA_001438335.1 of Pelagibacteraceae bacterium BACL5 MAG-120820-bin39. Classification (GTDB taxonomy): domain Bacteria; phylum Pseudomonadota; class Alphaproteobacteria; order Pelagibacterales; family Pelagibacteraceae; genus Pelagibacter. The sequence goes on along the minus strand of LIBV01000086.1, from coordinate 615 downwards.
TTGGAGGAGTATCGCCAGTAGGACATTTAGAAAAACTTAATATTTATTTAGATGATACTTTAGAGCAATTTAAAGATTTATATGCTGCAGCTGGTCATCCTAATTGTGTATTTAAAATTAGCTTTATTGACTTACATAAAATGACCAATAGCAAGATTGCAGATATCACTGAATGAGACAACCAAAATTAATTGATTATTTACTGCTAACTTTTTTAGCGTTAATTTGGGCATCAGCTTTTTTTAATATTAAAATAGCAACTTACTCATTTGGTCCAGTTACAATTGCATTCTTAAGAGTTTTTTTTGGAGCAATACCAGTATTACTTCTTTGTTATTTTAAAAATATAAAAATAGAAGCTTTTTCAAAAGATTGGCATTGGTTTGCAATGATTGGATTTATAAATTTAGTAGCACCTTTTTTTTTAATAGCTTATGGAGTGAAATCAGTTCAGAGTAATTTGGCTGCTATCTTAATGTCAACAACTCCATTAAGCTCAACAATTTTAGGTCATTTTTATACTAAGAATGAAAAATTTAATTTAATTAAAACAATTGGAATTTTAATTGGTTTTTCAGGAATAGTGTTTTTATTTTCTGACAATCTATTAATAGA
>LIBV01000085.1 GCA_001438335.1 Pelagibacteraceae bacterium BACL5 MAG-120820-bin39 | reverse complement strand
TTAAATAATTTATCTAAGGTAGGAGATTGGATCATTACTTTTGGATTTCGATTTTCTTGGATACGAGTTACCATTAACGTTACATGATTTACAATCGCAGATCTAATTTCTTCATTATTTGAATATGTTTCAGTTTTAATTCCATTATCAAGATTGGTAACAGTTCTTTTGATTTCTTTGTGATTTTTGAATATGTTTTTTAAATCATTAACTTCAGACTCAGTTGTATCTATACCTTGTAAACCTGGCATGTTGATTTCATCGTGTTCACTATGACCATGATCATGTTTATATTTTTTATGTTTCATATCATCAGCTGACATGACGGATGTGGAATTGATAATTAAAAGAAGTAGAAAGAGGAAAGTTTTCTTTTGCAAATTATTAAACATAAATTTCTTATAATATTGATAATTGTTTTATCAAGTTTACAATTTAATGGTATAAATCATCATGTCTAAAATGAATTTACGAAATCTAGTTGGTTATGGTGCTAAAGGTAAAAAAATATCTTGGCCAAATAATGCCCGATTAGCACTTCAAATAGTTTTGAATTATGAAGAGGGTGGAGAAAATTGTGTTCTAAATGGAGATAAATATTCAGAAACTTTTTTATCAGAAATTATTGGAGCCAAAGCTATTAAGGGTAGGCATATTAGTATGGAAAGTATTTATGAGTATGGATCTAGAGCAGGTTTTTGGAGGTTAGATAAATTATTTAAAGAAAAAAAAATACCCGTTACTATTTTTGGAGTTGGACTTGCATTACAACAAAATCCTGAAGTTTGTGAAGCTTTAAAAAAAGGAAATTATGAGATAGCAGCACATGGTTATCGTTGGATTGATTATCAAGATATAAAAAAACCTGTTGAAAAAAAACATATGCAACAAGCAATAAAAATTATTAAAGATATTTTTGGTTCAAGACCTCTTGGTTGGTATACAGGTCGCTGTAGTCCTAACACACGAGATTTAGTCTTTGAAGAAGGTGGATTTTTATATGATAGTGACAGTTATAGTGATGACCTTCCTTATTGGGAGCTAAAAGGTAAAAAGAAACAATTAATCATTCCATATACTTTGGATAATAACGATATGAGATTTGCAACAAACCAAGGCTTTAATACTGGAGATCATTTTTACAATTATTTAAAAGATAGTTTTGATGCTTTGTATGAAGAGGGTAAAACTAATCCCAAAATGATGTCTATTGGTTTGCATTGTAGATTAATTGGAAGGCCTGGCAGAATACAATCTTTAAAAAAATTTTTAGATTATGTTTTAAAATTTGATGATATATGGATCTGTAAGAGAATTGATATCGCAAAACATTGGATTAAAAATTACTCATAAATGAAAGACAAAATAATATTTACCAACGGACTAATCGATCTTGCTCAACCAAGATTAGGTACAAAAGTTATTTTTAAAACTGATGATTTTTTTGCTTCAGCAAATAGAATTATTGATCCAAACGAACCTGTTTTTAAAGTGGGGGTATTTGATAAGCATGGTAAGTGGATGGATGGCTGGGAGTCTAGAAGAAAAAGAACTGCAGGTCATGACTATATCATTGTTAAACTTGGAAAACCTGGAACTATTAAAAAAGTAAATGTCGATACTTCTCACTTTAATGGTAATCAGCCTGCAATGGTTTCAATTGAAGGAGCAAATTCTAATTCAAATAATTTAAATCAATTAAAATGGGAACCTTTACTCTTAAAGAAAAAAACAAAAGCCAGCAGTCATCATTATTTTAATATTAATAACAAAAAAATTTTTACTCATATAAAATTCAATATTTTTCCAGATGGAGGTGTTGCAAGATTGAGACTATATGGAACTATTGCAAAATCTAATAAATTAAAAAATAAAAAGATCAATCTAGCTTCATTGCTTGATGGTGCCTCTGTAATTGCTTGTAATAATGAGCATTTTGGTAAGGCAGAAAATATTTTAGCTCCTGGTAAAGCTAAAAATATGGGAGATGGTTGGGAAACAAGAAGAAGACGAGGTAAGGGCTTTGACTGGTTAATTTTAAATTCATTAGATGGTAAAGAAATTGATAAAATTGAAATCTCAACTCATCATTTCAAAGGAAATTTTCCAAGTCATTGTTCTCTCCAGGCTGCATTTTTGCCTACTTTAAAAAATTCAAAACAGATTGTAAATTCCTCCTTGAAATGGAAATATTTACTAAAAGATGCAAAATTATCAGCTAATAAAGTACATATTTTTAAAAATAATTTAATGAAAAAAGATAAGATTAATTTTATTAAAATAAATATTTTTCCAGATGGCGGAATATCAAGATTTAGAATATATGGAAAAACTATATGAGTTCATTGACAATTAAACCAAAATTAATCACTAAAGAAAATTTTATAAAATTTGGTGACATGATCACTACTGAAAGTATTCAGCCACTAGAAATTAATAATGGTTATGCAAAAAGATTTGATGGTATAGCAAATTTAAACACTAAAAAAGATAATGGTGAAAGTACGATTAGTATTTTTTCTGCTTTAAAAAGATCTTTTCCCATGAAAGTAGATATGATGGAAAAACATCCTTTAGGCAGTCAAGCCTTTATACCAATGAAAGAAACCACATTCTTAGCATTTGTGGCACCAGAAGGTGATCAACCTGATTTAAATAAAGTAGAAGCATTTATTATTCCAAAAGGTATTGGGGTTAATTATAATCCTGGTGTTTGGCACTTTCCTTTAATCTCAACTGAAGATATGAATTTTTTAGTTGTTGATAGAAAAGGGGAAGGAGACAATTTAGTATTACACGATCTAGATAAAGAAAATATCACTCTAGAATTTCAAGCATAAAAAAAAGCCCACCAACAAGTTGATGGGCTTTTTAAGAAAATTACTATAGGGAGTAATTTTTATCTTTTAGAAATTATTAAATGAATGACTGCGCCTAGGGATGCACCAATAATCCATGCATAACCGCCGCCTCCGCCAAGATTAGCGAAGAAATCATCTAAGCCTAATATTAAAATGTTAGGCCAAACTGTTCCTACAGCAATGTAGCCTGAAATAATCCAAGCCAACATACCTTTGCCATTGAAACCACCATTGTAATAATATTTACCTTTTGTAGAGTCGCTAAATAAATCATCAATATTTATTTCTTGTTTTTTAATGATGTAGTAGTCAGCAATCATAATACCAAATACAGGAGCTAAAATTGCACCTAGTGTATTTACAAATGGAAATAATCCCATGTTTGTAATCACAGACACCCATAAGCCACCTATAATGAAACCAAAGATAGCAGTAATTAAACCACCCATTCTAAAGTTAATTTTGTCAGGCATTAAATTTGCTAAGTCGTACGCAGGTGGAATAAAGTTAGCCACCATATTAATTCCAACTGTAGCTGCAAAGAATGCAAACGCAGCAACAATAGTTAATAATATGTTGTCAACTTTAGCAACCATTGCAGTTGGTTCAGCGATATACTCACCAAAAATAGCAATTGTTCCTCCAGTGATCATTAAAGTAATGAAAGAGAAAAATATTACGTTACCTACTAATCCCCATAGGTTACCTTTTTTCATCTCATCTTCATTTTTAACAAATCTTGCAAAGTCACCGAAGTTAATTACGACTGCAGCAAAGTAGCCAACCATAATTGAAAATACTGCTAGGAATGCTCCAAAAGAACCAAGACCTTCAAATCCACCAGTTCTTGCTCCTCCTGAGAATACATTTCCTACTTCTGATAACAATCCTCCACCAGCCTTAGCCCAAATTGCAATCATCAATACGATCATCACAACATAAACTGCTGGACCAGCAAAGTTTAAGAATTTCTTAATTAAATCTACACCCTGCCAGAATAGATAAATTTGGAATAGTGATACGAATATAAAAGATATCCACATTACACCACTCATTCCAAGTAGTATCGGCTCACCTTGTATTCCAGTTATTCCAGTAATTAAAAGTGCAACTGCAGTTGATGCTGCATAAGTTTGTGCTCCATACCAGAACATTGCAACCAGACCTCTAGCCATTGCTGGAAAGTTTGCACCAAACACTCCCATACTTACTCTAGCAAATACTGGGTAAGGTATGCCGTGTTGCACACTTGGTTTTCCAGAAAGGTTAACAAGCAACATAATAAAAAAGCCAGCTAGTATTAATGCTAAAAATACT
>LIBV01000084.1 GCA_001438335.1 Pelagibacteraceae bacterium BACL5 MAG-120820-bin39 | reverse complement strand
AAGATTAAAATTAAAATTCCAAGAATACTGTATGATAAAGATTTAATAATTGAAATAGTTTGAATATTAAAATCTTCCTCTTTACTTATTTTTTCACGATCATCAAAATAAGAATAAAATATATAACAAAATAGAATTAGAATAAAAAATAACCCTGAGTAAAAATTAAGCCAGTCTATAAATTTAAAAAAGAGCAAGAGGGTAGAAGCTAAAATTAAAACAACTATATCTCTATTTATTTTTAATTTAGTTAAGGTAATTGGATTAATTAATGCCGCAATTGCAGCAACTAACAAGATATTTGCAGTATTACTTCCAATTATGTTTCCCAAAGCAATATCTGGTGATCCAGTTAGGACTGCCTCAATCGAAACTGTAAGTTCTGCTAAGCTTGTACCAAACCCAATTATAACAGCGCTAACTAAAATATTAGATAATTTAAATTTTTTAGCAATTGCTAGAACTCCTTTTAATGTTCCTTCACCTCCAAGATAAAGTAGAACTAAACTAAAAGGGATAATAATTAAATCACTCATAACGAGTGTTGATTATATTTATTTTAAAAAAAAACAATGACAAATGCTTAAAATTTTATAATTATTGAAGAGTAAACTTTATGAAAACAAAATTCAAAGCTATGGTTTTGTCTTGTATGGATCCAAGATTCCAACCAAAAATTTTTAACTATCTCAAAAAAAGAAAATTAAGCGGTGATTATAGCAGTTTTACAATCGCAGGATCAGCTGTAGGTGTAACTCATAATTATTTTAAAAAATGGCATAAAACTTTCTTTGAAAATTTAGCTGTCTCAATCAAAATTCATAAAATTAGCAAATTAATTGTTATAAATCATGAAGATTGTAGAGCAGCAAGAGTTGCTGAAGGGAGAGAAGATATTGATGAAGTTAAAGTTCACCAATCTTCATTTGATAGATTAAAGAAAAAACTCAATAAAAAATTTCCTAAATTAAAATTAGAATTTCACATAATGAAATTAAACAATAAATTTATTAAATTACAGTTGCTATTGATTTCTAATCAGTGGATAAACTTTGGGGCTGAGATACTTTAAATTAGTAAGTAAAATCAATACTAAAGTTACCAAGCCAATACTTAAAGCTAGATTAAATAATATTTTTAAATCAAATTGCCAAGCTAGTTCAAAAATATTCTCAATAATAAAATAAGAACCTATGACTGCAAATAAAATGGCAATTAAAATTACTGAAAAGAAAATTAAAGCGAATTCGATAATTGAAGATAGAATTATTTCTCTCTTTGAAAATCCAAGTATTTTAAAAACTAAGTTTTGGTACTCTTTAATTTTACCTTGAACCATTATGGCACTTGAAATTACAATTAAACCAATAATGATTGTAATTGCTGAAATTAAGATCACCGCAATAAATACTTTATTCAAAATATCGGTAACTTTATTTAAATAATCAGATATTTTTATAATTGAAAGGCTAGGTAAGCTATCAAGTAACTTTGTTTCATTAAATTTTTCAAGATCATCAAATTTTGCAGTTGCTAAATATTCATGAGGAATAGAGTTTGCAAACTGAGGGTTAAATAACATTGCAAAGTTTATAGATAGATCTCGGTAATCAACCTCTCTAAAATTAACTATGGTGCCGTCTATTTCTCTACCATAGATATTTAAAGTAAAAACATCACCAAGTTTGACATTAAAATCTTTTGCTACTTTTGCATCTAAAGATATTTGTAATTGATTGGGTTTAGATAAATCCCACCATTCACCAGCAACAATTGGATTATCTTCAGGAATAGTTTCTGACCAAGAAGAACGTCGATCACTACCAATAACCCAATAACTATCATTGTCAGGGGCAATATATTTTTTTGGATCGATACCGTTAATTTTACCTATTCCAGAAGAAACAATAGGAACTATCTCTAATCTTATATTTTGATCCATAGATTTAATACTGTTTTCAAAAATTTCACGATCAGTATTTTGAATACCAATAAAAAAATAATCTGGAGCTATCTCCGGAATAGTTTTTGCAACTTCTCTTTTAAAATTAGTGCCAACCATAGCTAAAGTTAGTAATAGTGTTACGCCTAGACCAAGTGACATGATCGTAATAGGAGTGATGCTTTTAGTTTGAGTGATATTTTTTACAGATACTTTAACTGAAATATTAGATCTATTTTTTAATCCTTTTAGAAAAAATACTACTAACTTTGATAATAGAAAAAAAACAATCAAACATACAAAGAAAGCACCAAAATACATTAAACTATAAATTGGTTTAGACGAGCCTATGACAAATAATAGAATTAATGCTGTAAGAAATAGAAAACTGACAAATATTGATTTTTTTGAATAATAAAATTGAAGGTTTTGAAATACATTTCTAAATAAATTAGATGCTTTAACTTGATCTATGGCATTAATGGTTGGAATAGAAAAAATGATTAAGACAATTAAACCAACTAAATAAATCTTAGTAAAATTTAATACTGAAAATATTGGTTTAATATTAAGACCTAGACCTTTTGATAAATAAGTATCTGCAATAGGAACCAATAAAAAGCTTAGCCCATACGCTGCAATGCTAATGAAAGTTAACATGATGAATAATTGCAAATAATAGATGGTCTTTATATTCATTGAAAAAAAACCAAGAGCTTTTTTAACAGCGATAGACATGTTGCTTTGGTTTAAAAAAGAAAGCAGAGTATTTGCAATTCCAATTCCAGCAATTAACATGGCACTTATTGAAACTAGAGATAAAAATTGAGAGAAGTTATCAATAACTCTTCTCAAGCCACTTGCTGAATTTTCAGGATACCTCAGTTGAACTTTAGTATCCTCTTTAAATATTTCTCTTATTCTTTCTCTTGTGGAATTAATATTTGCACCTTCAGCAAATTTTACTTTGTATTCATAATTTAAAAAGCTTCCTAAACTATTAAGTTTTAATAATTCTAATGTATCTTTGCCTGCTAATGCAAAATCTCCGAAAGCTACAAAACCACTTACATCTGGAACTGATTTTATCACACCAACAACCTTGAATAATTGATCTTGAACTTTAATCGACTCATTTATTTTAAGACCTAATGTTTTAAATATATTTTCATTAACTAGAATGGTATTTTGTTCATTATGAATTCTTGCAAAAGCACCAAAAGGTTCATGAACCACTGTTCCATATAATGGATAGTTTTCATCAACTGTTTTAATTCTAGTAAATAAAGATTGATTATCTTTTTCTCGAGTAGTTGAAATCATTGTACTGAATTCAACCATTTGGGCGATTGTTGCAAACTCTTTTACTTTTTCAACTAAAGTTAAATCGCCTTGAATTCTATTGTAGTCAATTTCTAAATCACCACCCAATAGTGCTTTAGAGTTATCATTGAGTTCCTTTTTTAAACTATCTTCAATAGTAAGGATTGCACTTAAAATAAATAAACTAATAAATAAAGTTAGAATAATACTAAAAATCTTTTTATAGTTTCTGATTAAATCTCTGTAAGCATATTTGATAATTAAGCTTAATTCAGAAATATTATTTAATTTTTCCATCTTTTATTTTAATTTTTCTTTTAGCTTTATCAGCAAGTTTAGGATCATGAGTTACCATGATTAATGAAGAACCTTCATCTTTTACATATTCAAATAAAATATTAGAAATCATAATAGAATTTTCAGTATCTAGATTACCCGTAGGTTCATCAGCCAATATAAGCTCTGGTTTCATGGCAATAGCTCTTGCAATAGCGACCCGTTGCTGTTCTCCTCCTGATAATTGACTTGGTAAATTATTAAATCTATTTTTAAGACCAAATCGTTCTAAAAGTTCTTTTGCTTGTTTTTCTGGATTTTTAAGTTTGTTTAATTCCAATGTAAGTGCAACATTTTCTACAGCTGTATAGTTTGGAATTAGATAGAAAGATTGAAATACTATTCCAATGTGTTTTCTTCTAATTTCTGAGACTTCATCTTCAGATAATGAAGTTAACTCTTGATCTTGAAAATAAATTTTACCTGAAGTTGCTTTCTCTAGGCCACCAATCAACATTATTAGACTAGTTTTTCCAGAACCGCTCTCCCAACAATAGATATTGTATCTTTTTTTTTAGTGATTAAATCAATGTCATTAAGGACTTTAATAGTGTCCTTATCAGTTTGGTATTTAAGATTAA
>LIBV01000083.1 GCA_001438335.1 Pelagibacteraceae bacterium BACL5 MAG-120820-bin39 | reverse complement strand
ATTTTCTTTTATAATGTTTATGGACCAAGACAGATTAAAGTTGGAGATATGGCAACGGTGATCGGAATATTTGAAAATCAATATTTAAATAGAAAACCATTAACGGTAGTAAAGCCCGGGAACCAAACTAGAAGATTTACTCATATTCTTGATACTGTACAAGTTTGTTATGAAGCCTTTAAAGCAGATAATTGCAGATACTATAGCATCAGTAATAAAAATTCTTATTCAATTCTACAAGTTGCAAAAATGTTTAAATCTAAAATTATATTATTAAAGCCAAGATTAGGTGAACGATATGCCTCAGCATTAACAAAAATAAGCAATAACAACAAAATAATTCAAAAATTTGGAAAATTACAATTGAAAGATTATGTAACTTCCTTTATTAACAGTCATTAATTATGAAAATTAAAAGCTCATTAAAGTCTATTAAAAAAAGAGATTTGAACTCTAAACTTGTAAGAAGAAGAGGAAGAGTTTATGTCATTAACAAAACAAATCCAAAATTTAAAGCAAGACAGAAATAGTTTTATGGATAATGAAAACCATAAAAATACGTGGAATAATTTTACTAAATTTGTTTTATGGGGAACAGTTGCTGTAATTGCAGTTTTAGTTTTAATGGCAATATTTCTTTTATAATATCTAAATTTAAATTTTTATGAATTTAGCCTCAATTTCCGAAAATCACAATATTGAGAAACGAATAGCTATAACTCCAGAGATAGCAAAAAAATATATTAGTTTAGGATTTAATTTAACTCTACCAAATAATTATGGAATACACTTAGGCTTTAGTGATGATGACTATAAAAATTTAGGAGTTAATTTTTTAGATAATGAAGATGAAATCATCAAAAACTCTGAGATTGTTATTCAATTAGGATTACCTAAGGAGGAAAAACTATCATTATTTAAAGAAAATCAAACTTTGATTGGTTCATTAAATGCTTTTTTAAATAAAGAAAAATTAGAGAATTTAAAGTCAAAAAAAATAAATTGTTTTTCATTAGAGTTGCTACCAAGAATTTCAAGAGCTCAATCAATGGATATTTTATCCTCACAAGCTAACCTTGCTGGTTATAAAGCTGTGGTGGAGGCTTTTCAAGTTTATGAAAGAGCAATTCCTATGATGATGACTGCAGCTGGAACTATTCCGGCAGCTAAAGTGTTGGTAGTTGGAGCTGGCGTTGCAGGATTACAAGCGATTGCAACTGCTAAAAGAATGGGGGCAGTGGTATTTGCAACAGATGTAAGGATGGCCTCAAAAGAGCAAGTTGAAAGCCTAGGGGGTAAATTTTTAACTGTTGAAGGTGCTGAAAATTTAGAGACAGAAGGAGGATATGCAAAAGAAGCATCAGATGATTTTAAAAAAAAACAGGAAGAATTATTAACTGAGACTTTAAAAAAAATTGATATTATCATTTGTACAGCCTTAATTCCAGGTAAAGAAGCACCTAAAATTATAAAAGAAGAAATGTTTAAAAATCTTCAATCGGGCTCAGTTATATATGATCTTGCAGCTATTCAAGGTGGAAATACAGTCTTTACAGAAGTTGATAAAATTGTCGAAAAAAATGGGGTTAAAATTTTAGGCGAGGCAAATATTTTAAATAAACTGCCAGTATCAGCATCAAATTTGTATGCTAAAAATGTATTTAATTTTATTTCAAATTTATATGATAAAGAAAATAATAAATTAAATATTAATTTAGAAGATGAAATAATTGAAAAAACTTTAATAAAATAGATTATGGAAATAGATCCTTTTATATTCAGATTAAGTATATTTATCTTATCAATTTTTATTGGTTATTATGTGGTGTGGAGCGTAACGCCTTCATTGCACACACCTTTAATGTCTGTAACTAATGCAATTTCATCAGTAATCATTGTAGGTGCAATCATTGCAGCTTTATCAGGTGGGGATGGAGTTATTTTTTCTTCATCAAGTATTTTTGGGTTTTTAGCAATAGTCTTAGCTGCAATTAATATCTTTGGTGGATTTTTAGTCACTCAAAGAATGCTCGCAATGTACAAAAAAAAGAAAAAGGATAAATAATTAATGTCTGCAAATCTTTCAGCAATTTTATACCTTATATCAGGAGTATTATTTATCTTAGCTTTAAGAGGACTGTCATCTCCAGAAACTTCAAGACAAGGAAACTTATTTGGAATTATTGGAATGGTGATAGCGGTAACGGTTACTTTTTTATCTGTTGGTAACTTTTCATCAGGTTTTATTTATGTGCTTATATTTTTAGCAATTGGCGGAAGTATAGGTGCGTTTATAGCATATCGAATACCTATGACTGCAATGCCAGAGTTAGTTGCTGGCTTTCATAGTTTAGTTGGATTAGCTGCAGTATTTGTTGCAATTTCAGCCTTTATAAATCCTGATGCTTTTGGACTTGGAACTCCTGGAAATATAAAACTTGCAAGTTTAATTGAAATGGCAATTGGTGCTGCTGTCGGTGCTATTACTTTTTCAGGTTCAGTTATTGCTTTTTTAAAACTTCAAGGAATAATGTCGGGTGCACCAATAACTTTTAAAGGTCAACATGTATTAAATGCATTAATTTTAATTTCAATAGTAGTTTTAACATTTTATCTTTGCTCAACTCAATCTGCTAATTTGTTTTGGATATTAATTGCAGTATCTTTTTTAATTGGATTTTTAATTATTATTCCAATCGGAGGAGCAGATATGCCAGTTGTGATTTCAATGCTAAATTCTTACTCAGGTTGGGCTGCAGCTGGAATAGGTTTTACTTTAGAAAATACGGCTTTAATTATAACGGGTGCGTTAGTTGGTTCATCTGGAGCAATTCTTTCATATATAATGTGCAAAGGAATGAACAGATCATTTTTTAATGTAATCTTGGGTGGCTTTGGTGCAACAGAACAATCAGCTGGAGATAAAAATAAAGAACAAAGACCTGTAAAAAGTGGTAATGCAGAAGATGCAGCTTTTTTAATGAAGAATGCTTCATCAGTTATAATTGTGCCAGGTTATGGAATGGCAGTAGCGCAAGCACAACATGCTTTAAGAGAAATGGTTGACACATTAAAAAAAAATGACATTAAAGTTTCTTACGCAATTCATCCTGTTGCAGGAAGAATGCCAGGTCATATGAATGTATTGTTAGCAGAGGCTAATGTCCCATATGATGAAGTTTTTGAATTAGAGGATATAAATAATGATTTTGCTAATGCAGATGTGGCTTATGTTATTGGTGCTAATGATGTCACAAACCCTGTTGCAAAAACTGATCCACAAAGCCCTATTTATGGAATGCCAGTTTTAGATGTTGAGAAATGTAAATCAGTTTTATTTGTAAAAAGAAGTTTGTCTCCTGGGTATGCTGGAATAGATAATGATCTGTTTTATAGAGAAAATACTTTAATGTTATTTGCAGATGCCAAAAAAATGACTGAAGATATTACTAAAAATTTATAGGTAATAATTTGAATACAAAAATATTTTGTGACATTGCAGAACTAGATCAAATCAAGAAATTTAATAAAAAAAATATTGTCAAAGGTTTTACAACCAATCCAAGCTTGATGAGAAAAGCAGGAGCAGTAGATTACAAATCCTATTCAAAAAAAATTCTTAAAATTTGTAATAATAAACCAGTTTCACTTGAAGTCTTTGCTGATGAATATGAAGAAATCAAAATACAAGCAATGAAAATTAATACGTGGGGAAAAAATGTTTATGTTAAGGTGCCAGTTGCCAATTCAAAGGGCATATTCATGGGAAGAATTATCAAAGAGTTAAATAACCAAAATATAAAACTCAATATAACGGCAGTTTATAGTGCAAAACAAACTCAAAAAATTTTAAAATTGATTAATAAAAAAACAAAAGTAATCATTTCTATTTTTGCAGGAAGAGCAGGGATACTGGTAAAGATCCTGTGCCAGAATTTATAAAAAGTATTAAATTAGCTAAAAGATATAAAAATGTCGAAATATTATGGGCAAGTGTTCGTGAACCCTATAATTATTTACAGGCAAAACAATTGGGTTGCCATATTATTACAGTGCCACCAGGGATTATTGAAAAGATAGAAAACTTTGGAAAATCATTTGATCAACTTACCAAAGAAACTGTTGAAGCTTTTTTAGTTGATAGTAAAAAATCTAATTTTAAAATCTAGTTAGAAATTGGTTGCGGGGGAC
>LIBV01000082.1 GCA_001438335.1 Pelagibacteraceae bacterium BACL5 MAG-120820-bin39 | reverse complement strand
GATTTATAGGCATCTTGTAATTCAACATATTTACCGATTATTGCTATATTGACAAAATTTTTTGTATTCAGTGTAATTTTAGTAATTTTTCTCCAAGGAGATAAATTAACAGATTTTTTAGATTTAATTTTGAAATAATCTAATACTTGAATATCAAGTTTTTCTTTTGCAAAACTTATTGGTGCTTCATAAATAGTTTTTACATCAACTGTTTCAATTACATTTTTAATATCAACATTACAAAACAAAGAAATCTTCTTTCTGTGCTCTAGAGGTATTGGTCTTTCTGATCTGCAAATAATTATATCCGGCTGAATACCAATACTTCTTAATTCTTTTACCGAATGTTGTGTTGGTTTAGTTTTAATTTCATCTGAAGCTTTTAGATAAGGTACTAATGTTAAATGAATAAACAATGCATTTTTTTTACCCACATCGTTTGAAAACTGTCTTATTGCTTCAACAAAAGGAAGACTTTCGATGTCTCCAACGATACCACCTATTTCACAAATAACAAAATCCTCTTTTGATGTATCGTGCTTTATAAATTCTTTTATCCTATCAGTAACATGTGGAATAACTTGAACTGTTTTACCAAGATATTCACCTTTTCTTTCCTTTTTAAGAACATCTCTGTAAATTTTACCAGTTGTAATATTGTCTGTTTTCTTTGCGGTTACACCAGAAAATCTTTCATAGTGACCGAGATCTAAATCTGTTTCTGCACCGTCATCAGTTACAAATACTTCCCCATGTTGAAATGGGCTCATAGTTCCAGGATCTACATTTAAATATGGATCTAATTTTCTCAAACGAACTTTGTAACCTCTTGATTGTAATAAATATGCTAGGGATGCTGAAGAGAGACCTTTACCAAGTGAGGAAACCACGCCGCCAGTGACAAATATAAATCGCGCCATGGAACTACCTTATAGCGACCAAATTAAGAAAATAAAAGTATTAATTATTATTTTTCAGGAATTGCTGGAGTATCTTGAGTTTTTTCTTCAACATTATCTAATATAGAGCCAGTTGGAGTGAGTTCACTTCTAGAAACTATAGTCAAAGCTAAACTACAGATTATAAATAAAGTTGCAACAACAGCAGTTGCTTTGGTCATAAAATTGCCAGCTGATCTAGAAAACATAAAATTTTCTTGTGAAACACCTATACCAAGAGCTCCTCCTTCAGATTTTTGCACCAACACCAAAAGAACTAAAATTACAGCTATAATGATATTTAGAACTAAAAGTATACTTTCCATGAGGGTTAATTATATGTTTTTTGAATTATATCAATCAATTTTTTAGTATCTTGAGAGGCTCCACCAATTAAAAAACCATCTAAATTTTTAATCTTTTTTAATTCATTGATATTTTTATTGTTTACAGATCCGCCATACAAAACTTTTGCAGATTGATGTTTAATTTTTTTTTTAATGAAACTAATAGTATTAAATAAATCATCATTATTAGGAATGATGCCGGTTCCAATAGACCAAACTGGCTCATAAGCGATTATTATTTTTTTTATATTCTTAATTTTATTTAATCCAATTCTAAGTTGTTTCGATAAAGTTGAAAAAGTTTTTTTATTTTTTTTTTCTTTCAAAGTTTCACCAATACAAAAAATTATATTAAGTCCCTCATCAATAGAATTTTTTACTTTTAAATTTATCAATTTATCATCTTCACCATTTTGTCTATTTTCTGAATGGCCTAAAATCACATACTCAGCCCCAGCGTCTTTTAGCATTTTAGGATTTACTGATCCTGTATAAGCTCCATAATTTTTTGCATGATGGCAATTTTGACCACCAACCTGTACCGCTGATTTTGCTAACTTTGCACTCATTGAAGAAATTAAGGTAAAAGGAGGACAATAAATCATTTTAAATCGTTTATTTTTATTTTTTTTAACAAAATTAATTACATTATTTAATGATTTTAAGGTTTTTGAGTCGCCAAACATTTTCCAGTTTGCTATGAAATACATATATTTATTTGTCATAATAACAATTTTAATCTATAGGTTTGTTTTTTATAGATCAATAATTTAATAGATAGATGATTAGTAGCTTTCGAAATTTTGCAAAAACAAAAATAGCTGGTGTTTTTGTATTTATCATTATTATCCCATTTGTTTTTTGGGGAATGGGTAGCATGTTTAATAGTGGAAACACTAATAACATAGCAAAAATAAATAATACAAATATTTCTACTCAAGATTTTATGAATTATCTAAATGAGTCTGGTGTCAGTCAACAGGCTATAAGAGATAATTTAGACAATAATGTAATTGAGGAATTATTATCAGGATTAATTTCAACAACTTTACTAGATCTTGAAATAAAAGACTTCAATATATCTCTTACAGAACAAATGTTATTAAAACAGATTAAATCAAACAAAAATTTTGTAGATGAAAATAAAATTTTTCAAAGAACATTATATGAAAAATTTCTACTTACTAATAATATATCCGCTCCGATGTTTGAATTAAGACTAAAAAATCGTGAATTACAAAAACAACTTTTTGACTATGTTGGCGCAGGATCTAAGACACCCAGCTTATTGGTGAAAAAAAACTTTGAAGATGAAAACAGATCTTTAGAGCTAGAAACAATAAATCTATCAATATTTTATAAACAAAAAGATGAATTTGAAGATATTGAAATAATTAAGTTTATTGAAGATAACAAAGATCAACTTAAAAGAGATTACATTGACTTTAAGTACACAATTATTAATCCCAAAAATTTAATTGGGATAGATGAGTTTAACCAAGAATTTTTTAATAAAATAGATGAAATTGAGAATAAAATTTCCCAAAATATCAATTTTGATACCTTGATTAAAGATTTTGATTTAACAACAAAATCATTAAATGATTTTTCACCCATTGAAGAAAATGACTCAATTGAAAATAAAATTTATTCACTAAGATCAAACAAATTTGATCTTGTCGAGAGTGGTAATGATTACATTTTATATAATATTTCAAAAACAGAAGGAAAAACACCGGATATTAGCGATGCTCTAGTTAAGAATGATATTCTAGAATTAATTTTTCAAAAAAATAAATTTGATTTTAATAGAGATTTAATTTCAAAAATTCAAAATAACGAATTTAATGATAACACTTTTTTAGAAATGTCTAAAAATTCATCAGAAATTAAAAAAATAAACTCTATTGAAGATGATAGTTTATTTAATCTAAATTCAATAAAATTACTTTATACTTTGCCTTTAAATTCATTCACACTTATTAATGATGATAAAAGTAATATTTTTTTAGCAAAAATAGTAAATTTTGAGACTAAATCATTTAACGATAATGAAGGTTCTTATAAAAAATATTTAGAGAAACAAACGACTTATAATAGGAATACATTGCTTAAATCATATGATGTTTTTTTAAATGGAAAATATAAAGTTGATTTAAATCAACAAACAATTGATAGAGTTAAGAATTATTTTAAATGATAATAAATCGAAGCTTCAAGGAATTTAAGTTTCGACACAGAAGCAAAAAAAATCAAATTATTTACACTTCAAAAAAAGTTAAGAATGACGAAGAAATATTGAATTTAATTGATAACTTTTTAGATGAAAAAAATAGCTTTATCTTTGAGTCAGTTGAAAAAGGGAAAATTAAAGGCAGATATACAATATTTGGTAAAGATCCTGATAAAATTTGGGAATTCAATAATAAAAAATCATATTTAATTCAAAAAAATAAAAAGATTAAATTAAAAGAAAAACCTGAAGATCTAATTGAAAAAATTATAGAAGATTTCAAATTTAACACACCAAAAAATCTGCCTAATATTTGTTCTTTAATATCAGGTTATTTTTCTTATGACTCCATAAGATACATTGAAAAAATTCCTAATAATTGCAAAAATGATCTTGATTTACCAGACGTAAGGCTTTTACGTCCAAGAACTCTTATAATACATGATAATTTTAAGAAAGAGATTTATTATATAATTAATATTTTTAGTGACGAAAAAATTCTAAACTATGAATATAGATACAATGTAATAAAATCTAATCTTTTGAAATTATTAGACCAGTCATCAAATAAAAATTTTGGTAAGAAACAATTAACAAAATCTGTAAAAATAAAAGTTAAATCCAATACTTCTAAAATTAAATTTTTAGCAATGGTAAATAAAGCCAAAGAATACATAAAATTA
>LIBV01000081.1 GCA_001438335.1 Pelagibacteraceae bacterium BACL5 MAG-120820-bin39 | reverse complement strand
GTTTTATGTAAAGATTTTTTTATTGATAAGTTTCAAGTACGCCTTGCCAGAAGTTATGGTTCTGATGCCATATTAATCATCTTAGCCGCTATTTCAGATGATCTTGCTTATGAATTATATGAAGAGGCTTTAAAATATAATATGTCAGTTATAGTAGAAGTTCATACAATTGAGGAAGCTGAAAAAGCTTTAAGTTTTAAAGAAGCTTTAATAGGAATAAATAATCGAAATTTAAAAACTCTTAAAACTGACATAAATACAACCTATGATATTTATAAAACTGTAAAAAACCATAAAGGACCTTTAATTTCAGAAAGTGGCATTCAAAATAAAGATCAGTTAATTGAGCTTAATAAAAAAACTTCAATCAGCACTTTTTTAATTGGTGAATCACTTCTTAAAGATTTAGACAAAAATTCAATTTTTTCAATTTTGTAAGCAAAAAAGTATTGATTTCATTGGTTATTTAACTATTGTTTAATTAAGAGAACTTTTATAGAACATCTTTTGTACGATATTTGTTCTTATGCTAACTAAAAAACAAAAAAACCTACTTTTATTTATAAATAAAAAGCTTAGAAGCTCAGGCGTTTCTCCTTCATATGAAGAAATGAAACAATCATTGAATTTAAAATCTAAATCAGGAATTCATAGACTGATTAGTGCCTTAGAGGAACGAGGTTTTATTAAAAGACTTGCTCATAAAGCTAGAGCGTTAGAAGTCATTAAACTTCCTGAAACAGCTTCAGCTAATGATATATATAATAGTTTTTCACCTAGTGTAATTAAAGGTGGATTAGACGATGACAACCTATCATCAGATGGGTTTGAGGTTCCAGTTTTAGGAAACATAGCAGCCGGAACACCAATTGAAGCTATTCAAAATGAAGTTTCAAGAATACCTCTTCCTAGTAATCTAGAAAAGAATGGAGAATATTTTGGATTAAAAGTTCAAGGAGACTCTATGATAGAAGCTGGAATATTTGAGGGTGACACTGTCATAATTAAAAGAACTGATACGGCTGATAATGGTAAAATTGTTGTTGCTTTAATTGACGGACATGAAGCAATGCTTAAAAGAATTAGAAAAAAAGGTAAAGTAGTAGCACTAGAAAGTGCAAATAGAAACTACGAAACCAAGATATTTGGTCCAGATCGTGTTAAAGTTCAAGGTGTTTTAGTATCTTTATATAGAAACTTTTAATAAAATAGTCTAAAAAACCTGAATGTCAAAAGTAGCAACAAGATTTGCTCCATCCCCTACTGGTCCTTTACACATTGGTGGTGTGAGAACGGCATTATTTAATTGGCTATATTCAAAAAATCAAAATGGAACTTTTCATTTAAGAATTGAAGATACTGATAAAGAAAGATCAAAAGATGAATTTAAAGAACAAATTATTAGTTCGTTAAAATGGCTTGGAATAAACTATGATGGTGAGGAATACATTCAATCCAAACAATTAGATAAGCATGTTGAAATAGCAAATACATTACTAAAAAATGAGCAAGCTTACAAATGTTACTGCTCATTAGATGAAATAGAAAAAGAAAAAGAGAGAGCTAGACAAAAAAAACTTCCTTATATCTATAGTAGAAAATGTAGAGAGGTGCCAGAGTCAAAGGCTCCAAAAGACATAAAACCAGTCATAAGATTTAAAAGTAAAATTGAAGGATCAATTATACTAAAAGATTTAGTTCAAGGTGATGTTCAAATAGACAATAATACAATTGAAGATTTTATTATTTTAAGAAATGATGGCACACCAACATATAATTTATCTGCAACTGTTGATGATCATCAAATGAAAATGACACATATCATCAGAGGTGATGATCATAAAATCAATACATTTAAACAAATACAAATTTACTTAGCTATGAAATGGGAGCTCCCTCAATTTGCACACATACCTCTTATTCATACAATAGAGGGTAAAAAATTATCAAAAAGAGATAATGCCTCAACCTTAGATGACTATTCAAAAATAGGCATAATGCCAGATGCATTAAGGAATTATTTGCTAAGATTGGGCTGGTCTTACGAAGATAAAGAAATATTTACTCTTGATGAAAGTATTAAACATTTTAACTTAGAGGGCATTGGCAAATCTCCCTCAAAATTAGATATGAGCAGAATTTTATCAATTAATGAACATTATATAAAAAACATAGATGAAAATGAGCTCTTTAAACATTTAGTTGACTATTGTGGAAATTATAAAGAAAAGATAAAACCTGAAAAAGAGACAAAGATTAAACCATCTTTATCATTTCTTAAAAATAAAGCAAAAACATTAGAAGATATATTTAATAACGCAAAATATATAATATCTGATGATATAAAATATAATGATCAAGATATTAAACTGATTGATGATAAAGCTAGAAAAATAATAGCTGAATTTAAAAACAGACTTTCATCAGTAAGTGATTTTAATAAAGAAAAAATCGAACCAATAGTTAATGATTTAATAAAAAAATATGAAACAAATTTCAAAGGAATAGGACAACCAATAAGAGTTGCTTTAACAGGATCAAAATTTGGACCAGGTTTATACGATATAGTATTATCTTTGGGTAAAGAAGAAGTAGAAAAAAGATTAGGCAATAAGATAGTTGTTTAAAATTGTAGCAGTTTCATTAGATGAAGATGTTTTAGATTTAATTCCTTCTAAAGTTTTTCTGCAGTCTTCTAATTGTTTTTTTATTAATTCAGGGTTTTTAAGAAAGTAAATTACTGTTCTATATATTTCTTTAGCATTACATTCATTTTGTAATAATTCTGGTATTACCTCTCTATCATTAATTATGTTAATAATGTTTGCAAATTTGACATTAACTAAAAATTTAAAAATCATAAAATTTATAAAATTTAGTTTGTAGATAATAATAGACGGTATATTTGAACTTGAAATTTGTAATGAAACTGTTCCAGATTTAGAAACAGCAAAAATTGAATTAGACAAAATTTGTGATTTAATATTTTCATCTGAAACAACATCGATATTGTCTAAATCAGTTTTATTAACTTGATTAACAATAGATTCTTTGTTTTCATCTGTGGCATGAAAAACATATGAATAACTATGATTTTTTTTATTCATCAACTTAACAAAATTAAGTAAAATTGGTAACAATACACTTGTTTCAGATTTTCGGCTTCCAGGAAAAATTGATATGATATTTTTATCTTTAGATATTAGGTCATTTAACTGTGTTTTAACTTTTTCATTTTTTTCAATTAACGGATGACCCACAAAGGTATTTTTAATATTTTCTTCGTCAAAGTATTTTTTTTCAAAGCCAAACAATAAAAGCATGTGATCAATAAATTTTTTAATTTTTTTAACCCTGTTTTTACGCCAAATCCATACTTGTGGAGCTACATAATGAATTGTTTTTATTTTATTGTTAATTTTTTTAACTTTTTCAGCGACTCTCAACGTAAAATCTGGACTATCCACACTAAATAAAATATCAGGATTAAACTTAATAATTTCATCTACGGTTTTATTAATTATATTTCTTATTTTAAAAATATTGATTAATACACTTGTAAATCCAAGGTATGTAATCTCGTTGAGATCAAAGATTGATTTAATTCCCAATTTTTTAATATTTGTTCCACCTACTGATAAATATTGAATGTTAGGATTTTGTAACTTAAGTTTTGAAATCACTGTTGATGCCAACTTATCTCCCGAGGGTTCACCTGTTAAAATAAAAATTTTCTTCATACAATTTTAATAAATATCTTATTTTTATTAGCAAAATTTATGCTTTTACTTCTATCTAAGAAAATATTTTTTTTAGATTTCAACACAATTCCTTTTAAACCATATTTTTTGCAATCTTTTAATGTGTTAAGACCAATAGTAGGTAAATCTATCCTTAAATCTTGTTTTTTTTTAGGGAATTTAATTAAAATTCCTCCATATGCATTTTTTAATTTTGATAACATTTTTCCAGTTCCTTGATTTCCTTCTGTAGCTATAACTTTATTATCTTTTATAATTAATGCTTGAACATGATCTAAATTGTTTAATTGGTTAAAATATAAAACTCCGTGTTTAATTGATTTAATATCTTCAGGAGTTGTTTTTAACTTTGTATAATTTCCTGCTTTGAGTGATAATTCAGGATTAAAAAAATTTGAATGAATAACTTTTATATTCTCTTTTTCTAATATCTTAATAATTGCTTTTATAATTGCAGCATCACCTGCTTTCGAAGCTTTAATAATTCTTGGCATATAATACATACCTTTTAAATCCAATCTTAATGAAGAAAATTTTGGTTTAGCAATTTTTCCTGCAAATAAAACTTCTTTAGATTTATTTTTTTTTATTATGTTAATAA
>LIBV01000080.1 GCA_001438335.1 Pelagibacteraceae bacterium BACL5 MAG-120820-bin39 | reverse complement strand
GATGGTATAATCTCTGCATAGCTGTTGGTGATAAAAATATTGGCATTTTAATTTTTTTTCCAAAAATTGTTGTTGATAAATCTGGCTTACCTACACTTGCCAAAACATTAGGGATTAAATCGCAGTCATTAAATGAATCGGTGTTTCTCTTTAAAGTAGTTTCATCATCAGCCCCACCATCAATATAATGAAAGATTGGTGAAGGAAGATTTTTTTTAGCTAGTTTTCTAAAGTCACTAAAATTGTGACAATTTTTTAAATTCATGATGTTATTTTAAAATTTTTTAAGAAAATTAAACATATAACTATTTGCCCCAGGGTTTTTATCCCCTAAACTTGCATTAGATAAATGGTTATATGAAAATCCTAATTCACTATTTTGAAAAACATTAAATGAAAATTGTAATTCACTTTTAAACTCAATTATATGACCCAAGTCTTTTCCATCACCCTCAAAATATAATCCAGGAGCAAAACTTGGAGTAAAATTAATTGCACCTAGCTTATATTGGGCCTGTACACCTGTGTAAATATAGGAGGCACTATCAGCAGTTATCATGCCTCCAGTGATAGGTGATAAATTACCTAAAAAAGTATCTCTATTTAAATTTTCATTTTGATGTTGAAAACCAATTAATATAGCTCTCTTGCCTTCATCACTAAAATCAAACATTCCAGTATAAACATTGAATTCTGTATTTTTTATATCTGACTTCATTTCGTCTGCATTTAAAGAAAATGCAGTTATTAAAATTGTAAAGAAAAGTAATAATTTATTTAAATTCATTCGTTGCAATATACTTAATTTTTTCTAATTATAAATTTTTTATATATAATTACACCTCCAATTAAAAACAAAAATAGGGGCAATAACCACAATAAATAAGTGCTCTTATTGAGACCAGGGTCATAGAGTATCCATTGGCCATATTTGTCTTTAAGAAAATCATATATCTCTATTTCTGATAAACCTTCGTTTAATTTTTCATCAACAACTAATTTTAGACTAATTGCAAACTCAGAGTCTGAGTCATAAACTGACTGCCCTTGACAAATTAAACATCGTAAGTTCTTAGTAATTTTATAACTTAAATCATTACTTTCAGCTCTTAAGTTAATTGATGAAATTATAAAAAAAATAATAATTAAATATTTAAAATACTTCATTTAATAAGATTGTTAATTTCAGCAAATAAATTTTGATTTAATGGACCAATATACTTTTTGATAATTTTATTTTGATAAACCAAAAAACTCTCAGGAACACCATAAGCACCTAATTCGATTGACTTAGAACCATTACTATCCTCTAAAATTTCATAATAAGGATTACCAAGTTCAATTAAAAAATTTTCTGCATTCTTTTCATTATCTTTATAATTTAATCCTATAATTTTTATATTTTTTTCATTTTTTAAACTCATCAACAAGGGGTGTTCTTCTCTACAAGGACCACACCAAGAAGACCAAATATTTAAAAGATAAAATTCATTTTCTTCAAATAAACTTTTTAAGTCAATTTCATTTTCAGATTTAAAAATTTTAATTTTTAAATCTGGCACATCTTTTTCAACTTGAGTATTTGGAACATATATATTGGAATTATTTAAACCTTTGTAAAAAATAATAAAAATAAAGGTAAAAAATACTATTAGTAAAATTGAAAATTTATTTTTCATATTTTTCTATAAAAACTAACTAAACCACCCAGGGAAATAATAATTACTGAAATCCATACCCAAACCATGAAAGGTTTAATTTGATACCTTACATTAAAATACTCTTGGTTCTGGACTACATTCATAACCATAAATTTGTCTGAAAATAAAGTTGTTTTAATATCTGCTTCACTTGTAATAATATTTGGTTGATTAAAAATTCTTAACTGAGGTTTAAGAATTATGCTTTTATTTTCAGAGTCAGTTATATTAAAAGTTCCAATAATTGAATTAAAGTTTTTCTCTTTTTTTTGTTCAATATTTTGAAAACTTATTTCAATTTGATCTTTTTTATAAACTTC
Source organism: Pelagibacteraceae bacterium BACL5 MAG-120820-bin39 (assembly GCA_001438335.1). Lineage (GTDB taxonomy): Bacteria > Pseudomonadota > Alphaproteobacteria > Pelagibacterales > Pelagibacteraceae > Pelagibacter. The sequence goes on along the minus strand of LIBV01000080.1, from coordinate 2,530 downwards.
TCCAATCTTCATATTAGTTATAATTTCTGAAGAAAAAATATTGTTAAATAAAATACTTAAAATTAAAACACTAAAACCAAAATGAGAAATATTTTGAGAAATATTAAGAAGCTTATTTTTAAATAAATCAGATAGAGTTAAAAAAAATAAATAAAAGCTACTTCCAATAAGAATTGTATTAACTAAAAACTCAACATTTAAATTTACAACTATAAAGCCTGCTAAAAAAAATGAGATTAATAAAAAAACTATCAAATTAAATTTCTGTTTAAGAGTAGCACTTATCCAGTCTAATTTAGGCCCTATTGCCATAATTAGTAAAAAAGGAATTAGAAAAGGTATTATTAATCGATGATAAAACGGCGGACCAACAGAAATTTGTTCTGAAGAAATGACATCTAAAAAAATTGGATAAACTGTACCAATTAATACAACCGAAAGAAAATACATCATCAACCAATTATTAAATAAAATAGATGATTCTTTACTTAACCATGAAAAATTAATTGGACTTTTGTTATCGGGCTTATGAAAAAAAATAAAAATAAATATTGAAAGAAAGATTAAAGAGAATAAGAAAACTAAAATAAAAATTCCTCTTTCTGGGTCATTTGCAAAGGTATGAACTGAATTAAGAATACCAGATCTCACTAGAAATGTTCCACACATACTCAAGGTAAATGTCGCGATTGACAAAACTACAACCCATGAAGTTAAAATTAGTCTTCGCTCTAAAACCAATATACAATGCAAAAGAGTTGTTAATGCAAACCATGGCATAAGAGAAACATTTTCTACAGGATCCCAAAACCAAAATCCTCCCCAGCCTAATTCATAATAGGCCCAAATGGATCCCAGCAAAATTCCAAAAGTTAAAAATACCCATGATATTAATACCCATTTCTTTATATGGGATGCCCATTTTTTTGAAATATAGTTAAGCACTGTAGCAGATAAAGCAGCAGAAAAAATAATTGAAGTACCCACATATCCTAAATACAAAATTGGCGGATGAATTGCTAAAGCCGGGTCTTGCAATATTGGATTTAATCCCAAACCTTCATTAGGAATGGGATAAATATAGTTAAAAGGATTTGAGGTTTTCAATAAAAAAACAAAGAAACCAATAATTATAATTTGTTGAAATAATAATGTTAAAATTCTGTATTGTTTGGACTGTTTTTTTGTCCTTAACAAAAATAAAAAAATAAACAGCGTTAAAACTAACAACCACAATAATAGACTACCTTCATGATTACCCCATGTTCCTGAAATTTTATAAAAAAGAGGTTTCGCAGTATGAGAATTGTTAAAAACAGTTTCGTTACTAAAATCTGAGATTACAAAAGATAAAACTAATCCAAGAAAACTTATCACTACAAACATCAGTTGAAGAAAAGAAATAGATAAAATTTTTGAGTCTAATTTTATTGCTTGTCTAAAATTTCTTATTGAAAAAAATATTATAAAAAAAGAACAGATAAATCCCAATATTAGGGAATAATAACCTATGATGCTTGGTAACAAATTATTTCTCCCCTAATGCTTCCTTGACTTCAGGTGGCATATAATTTTCATCGTGTTTTGCTAAAATTTTAGAAGCAACAAAAAAACTTCTATCTTTAATATATCCCTCAGCTACAACGCCTTTTTCTTCTGCAAAAAGATTGGGAATTGAACCAGAGTAAGTGACATTTAATTCATTTTTAAAGTCAGTAATAATAAAATTTACTTCATTTGAAGTTATTACAATTGAATCTTTTTTAACCATTCCCCCCACTCGAATTTTCTTATTATTGATTTCTGTCAATTCTTGAATCTCAGATGGAGATTGAAAATAAACTACGTTTTCTTCTAGAGATTTTAGGACTAAAAAAACACTTAAAACTAATGTTGTTAAGATTAATATTACAAAAAAAAATCTTAACTTAACCTTTTTGCCATACATGGTTTAAAGATTAAATTTTGCTAGCGTTTGATAAAATATCTTTGTAAATATTTTGTAATTTAGCAGAAGCAAGCTTTCTCAGAGCTTAAAGTACCAAACTTAGTAACAAATTTTTTCTGCTCTTTAATGAACTGAATTTTTGTAATTACATAAAGAGAAGTAAAACTTAATAGCGTAAAGCTAAAAGCTGACCAAACATAAATTCCGTAACCATTCATGTGTAATATTTCATTAATCATAATCTGTCTAAACCCTTGTTTTTAATTTTTATCAGTTCTGTATTATATTTCATTAAAAAAATAAGCAACGAAAATAGAGCAAATGCCGCAGTCATTATTAATAATGGGAACAGCATGGAGCTATGAATTGAAGATTTTTCTAAAATATTAATAGATGCTGGCTGATGAAGCGTATTCCACCAGTCCACTGAATATTTTATAATTGGTAAATTGATTACACCTAAAATAGTTATGATGGTTGTAATTTTATAAACTTGTTCATTATTTTCATAAATTCTCCATGACAATAAATACATTCCATAAAATAAAGCTAAAATTAACATTGAAGTTATTCTTGCATCCC
>LIBV01000079.1 GCA_001438335.1 Pelagibacteraceae bacterium BACL5 MAG-120820-bin39 | reverse complement strand
AATTGTAAAACCTGGTTTTATTAATATTAAATTTAAAGCCATTTTCTGGGCAAAGTTTATTCAGGAAGTTAATAAAAATTTTAGTGAATTTGGAATAAACAAAAAAGAGAATAAAAATAGTTATTTAATTGAATTTGTGTCAGCTAATCCTACTGGACCTTTGCATGTTGGTCATTGTCGAGGAGCTATATTAGGTGATGTTATTTCAAATGTTTTAAAATTCAATAAACATAAAGTTACCAAAGAATATTATGTTAATGACTATGGTAACCAAATTATAAATTTTACAAAATCTGTATATTATCGAATTAGAGAAGTTCTCTTTAAGGAAAAATTTCCTGATAATGATGATTTATACCCTGGCGACTATCTTATAGATTTTGCAAATAATATAATTCAAAAAAAATTAGGTATTAATTTTGATAATTATGAAGAAATTAAAGACACTCTGACCCAACAATCTATAGAGGAAGCTTTAGTATTAATTAAAAAAAACTTAGCTTCTTTAGGAATTATTCATGATAATTTTGTTAGTGAAAAAGACTTAGTGTTACAAAACGAAGTAGATAAAGTTATCCAGTTTCTTGAAAAGAATAATTTTATTTATAAAGGGAAAATTAAAGCCCCAGCTGGAGAAGATAATTTAAATTGGATTGAAAGAGAGCAATTATTGTTTAAATCTACTGATTTTGGTGATGACAAAGATAGAGCTCTTCAAAAATCAGATGGCTCCTGGACTTATTTTGCTAGTGATGTTGCTTATCATAACAATAAGATTGATCGAAAATTTGATTATTTAATAAATATTTTAGGTGCAGATCATGCCGGCTATATAAAAAGAATTACAGCATCTGTTGATGCATTATCTGGAAAAAAAAATAAATTGATCTGTAAAGTAAGCCAACTCGTTAAACTAATTAAAAACAATGAACCTTTTAAAATGTCAAAGAGAAAAGGAGACTATATCACTGTTGACGATTTAATTGATGAAGTAGGTAAAGACGCTACTAGATTTATTATGTTAAATAGAAGTAGTGATGTTGAGCTGGATTTCGACTTTGACAAGGTTAAAGAAAAATCAAAAGATAATCCTTTATACTATGTTCAGTATGCTTATGCGAGAATATCTTCAGTATTTCGTCACTTAGATAAAGATATTAAACCTAATATAGATTTAAAAGAATATAATTTCGAATATACAGCCGAAGAAATTAATATTTTAAAAAAAATTGCAGAATGGCCTAAATGCATTGAAGCTGCTAGTGCCAAACTTGAACCGCACAGATTACCAGTTTATCTTTATGAACTTTCTTCAGAATTTCATTCTTATTGGAATTTAGGTAAAGATGATCCATCAAAACGTTTCATTAATGAAAACAAAAAAATTTCTGATAAAAATTTAATTTTTTTAAAAACTATCGCAGAAGTTATAAAATCAGGTATGAATATTGTTGGTGTTGATACTCCTGAAAAAATGTAATGCTTAAAGAAATTAAATATCTAGTATTTATCATTGTTATTTTCTTATTTCTATTTATGTCAGCGAAATATTATTTTTCAGATCAAAATAAAAAAAATTCCTATAGGTCGCTTAAATCAATTAATGAAAAAATATTAATATATTCAAATAATTTACCTGAACTTGAAAATGATACAGATAATATAGTTGAATATATTCAGCAAAATCAAAACAAAAAAAAGAAAAAATATAATTTTTGGAAACTCATTGAAAATAATGGTTAACCGTAAAGCTTTTATATGTGGAATTAAATCTTTTAGCTTAAATGCTAATGAAATTAATTTTCTAAAAATACATAGACCCTGGGGCATCATTCTTTTTACGAGAAATATTAAAGATATAAAGCAAACTAGAAAGCTTACTGATCAAATAAAAAAAATCTTTAAAGATCAAAATTATCCTATATTAATTGATCAAGAAGGTGGCCGTGTTAATAGATTAAAAAAATTAATTTCATTTGATAATTTAACATCAGCATATTTTGGGAAATTATTTATTCAGGACAAAAAAAAATTCAATATTTATTATAAATTGTTTATAGATAAAACATCTGAATTATTAAAACTTATTGGTGCTAATATAAATACTTTGCCTGTATTAGATTTACAATCTAAAGGAGCATCTAATGTAATCGGAGATCGATCTTTTTCTAAAAATCCAAAAACAGTGTCTTTAATTGGGGATATTTGCATAAATTTTTTTCACAGAAATTCAATTGGCACTGTTATCAAGCATATCCCCGGACATGGTTTGGCTAAATCCGATAGTCATAAATTTACTCCGGTGATTAATAAAACAATCAAATATCTTGAAAAAAAAGATTTCTATACTTTTAAAAATAAAAAAAGTTTTTTTGCAATGACGGCTCATGTTGTCTATGACCAAATTGATAAACATAATACTGTTACCCATTCTAAAGAAATTATTGATTTAATTAGAAAAAAAATTGGATTTAAAAATATTTTGATTTCCGATGATATATCTATGAAAAGCTTAAAAAATTCTATTAAAATTAATACTTTAAAAGCCTTTAAAGCAGGCTGTAATCTTGTTCTTCATTGCAACGGCAATATGAGAGAAATGAACCAGGTCGCAGAAAATTCACCACCCATTGACAACTTTATTATTAAAAAAACTTCAGAATTTTATAAAATTTTAAGCTAGTATTAAGTATGTCTGATAGTGATTCTATTTTATTTAATGTAGAGATTGAAAATTACACTGGACCTCTTGATGTTTTGTTGGATCTAGCAAAGGCTCAAAAAGTAAATTTAGAAGATATTTCTATTACTAAATTAGCAGACCAGTTTCATGATTTTATTACAAATGAAAACGAATTGAATTTAGAGGTAGCATCAGAATATTTATTAATGGCGACATGGTTAGCATATTTAAAGTCAAAATTATTATTACCAGGAACTCCTGAGGAAGAATTTAAAGTTTTTGAAGTAGCTGAAAAGTTAAAATTACAATTGAAAAAATTAGAATTAATCCGATTATTATCTGAGCAAATGTTAAAGAGAAAAAGGTTGGGCAGAGAAATTAGATTCAGAGGAATGAAGGGCAATATAAAATCAATTTATAGTAGTGAATATAATTTAACTTTATTTGAATTATTAAAATCCTATTCATCAATTCTCATGACTAAAGACTTTCATAGAATGAATATCCCTAAACTACCTGTTTTTACAACTGAAGATGGTATTAAGACAATCAAAGAATTTTTTGGAAAATTATTAGATTGGAAAAAATTAGACGATTTAATTCCTAATGCATTTAAAAATGGAACAAGATTTAAAAAAACGGGTAAAGCTGGAATCTTTGCTGGTTCACTAGAACTAGTGAAAGAAGGAAACCTAACAATTAAACAAAATAATTTGTATGATGATATTTATATTAAAGAAAACAAATGAATAAAAAAAATATATTAGCAAAAGATAATGTTATTAGCTTTCCTTCCAAGTTGACTGACGCTGAAAGAGAAATAGAAGCAATTATTTTTGCTGCAGCTGAACCGCTAGATATAGATACTATAGAAAGTAAATTACCGAAAAAAACAGATATTCACCAATGTCTTGATAAGTTACAAAAAGAGTATTCTAGCAGAGGTATCAATCTAGTTTGTATTTCTAAAAAATGGTCTTTTAGAACTTCGCCCAATCTGTCCAATCTTATGTCTCAAGAAAAAACTGTAGAAAAAAAACTTTCTAGGGCTGCTGTAGAAACATTAGCAATAATTGTTTATCATCAACCAGTAACCAGGGCTGAAATTGAAGAAATAAGAGGTGTAGCTTTTGGAACTAATACTTTGGATATACTCATGGAATTAAATTGGGTTAAGCCGGGTGGAAGAAAAGATGTGCCAGGTAAGCCAATTCAATATGTTACAACTGATGATTTTTTAAGTCATTTTAATTTACAAAAATTATCAGATTTACCAACTGTTGATGAATTAGGAGCTGCTGGGTTAATAGATAGCTCCAGTGTAGATAATGCTATTTTTGGAACAGGAAAATTTTTTAAGGAGAAGCAAGAAGAAAAAAAAGAGGATATATATTCAAATATTGATGAAATGTTAAGTGGGACCCTCGATCCAGAAGATAAAAATTAAAATAAAAAGTCACTTTTAAAATCAGTTTAAAAAGGTTATAAGTTTTTTATGAGCATAGGAATTTGGCAAATAGCAATTGTTGTAATATTGGTAGTTTTACTTTTTGGTAGAGGTAAAATATCTAGCCTTATGGGAGATGTTGCCAAAGGTATTAAAAGTTTTAAAAAAGGTATGGCGTCAGATATTACTGATGAACCTGAGCCTAAAAATATTTCCGAAGAAAAACAAGACTCTAACAACAAAGATTAAATCACATGCCTACTATCGGTTGGTTTGAGATTTTAATTATAGTTGCAGTAGCTATTGTTGTTTTAGGACCCAAAGATTTTCCAATCATGTTAAAAAAAGTAGGTTCATGGATTGGAACTACAAAAAGATATATAAATAATATTCAAAATGATGTTGCTAATATTTCTATAGAAGATGA
>LIBV01000078.1 GCA_001438335.1 Pelagibacteraceae bacterium BACL5 MAG-120820-bin39 | reverse complement strand
ATTATTATTTATATAAGAAATCATATTAATTCCTATTGCAAAAAATAATACTTAGATATGTCATTACCAACAAAAGCAAAAGTAGTTATCATCGGTGGAGGAATTCACGGGTTAAGTACTGCTTGGAAATTATCTGAAACTTATAAAAATCCAAATGACATTATTGTTTTAGAAAAAAAAGATACTGCTGCAGGTGCAAGTGGAATTGCATGTGGTGTTGTAAGAAATAATTATTTTCAACCAGCAATGAGAGAATTGATGGCTCACTCAGTTTCAGTTTGGGAGAGTGATCCTAAAGCATTCAAATATAATTCAGTTGGCTATATGCAAATTTCTCCAGAAGTTATGCATAAAGATGTAGCTAGCATTTACCAACAGCAAAAAGCAATTGGTTATGAATCAACTTTTATTGAAGGTGAAAAAGATTGCATGAATTACATGAAAGGAATTTTTGATGATTGGCAAGCTAAAGGTATCACATCAGTTCTTCATGAAAAAAAAGGTGGTTATGCATTTAATAAAGACTCTATTAAAGCAATAGAAAATAAAGCAAATGCAAACGGTGTTAATGTTCACAAAGGAGTGAAGGTAACAGGATTTAAAAGAGGTAGTAATAGTAATGCAATCACTGGAGTTGTTACTGATCAAGGAACAATTGATTGTGATCAGGTTGTTATTGGTGCAGGACCTTGGGTAAGAGATTTTTGGAACATGCTAGAGTTACCAAAAACTACTGAAATAAAAGGTAAAGATGGAAAAATGCATGAAGTTGAAATGTGGAAATATTGGTTTTTGCAAGAAGGTGTTCTTGGAGTTCCAGCAGATTATTTAAAAACAAATGAAGGTAAGCAACCCCCAGTAATTCACGTTGATACAGATGCACCATTATATTCTGATATAGATAAAAAATTAATCACAGATAAGTTATGGGGAATTTATTATAAACCAGATATTGAAGGTTTAGGTGTTCAAGGTGGAACTTCACCTTACATAGTTAAAAAGCATTTTGATCAAGTTGCTGTGGATCCATATGGATTAGAGTCACCGGAATATCAAACAACTGTAGAATTTGCAGACATGTGGTCTTCAGCTTTAGCACATTGTCAAAAAAGATTTGAAGGTAAATCTAATTTATATCGTAAAGGTCCATCAGGCGGACTTGGATGTATGACACCAGATGCATTTCCAATCTTCGATAGATTTTTTGAAAACGTTTATATGATTGCAGATTCAAATCATGGATACAAAATGGTCGGCGTAGGTCATCTTGTGGCTCAAGAAATTTTAGGACAAGAAAGTAAATTATTAAAACCTTTTAGATTTGATCGGTATGCAAAAGGTGAATTGCATCCAACTTCAAATAGTCCATTTCCTTGGAGTTAGTTTTTTTTAAGAGCTAGTCTTTTCTAACTAGACATAAGTTTTTTTTTCAGTTAAGTTTTTATTTTAAATTATTAAGGATAAAATCAATGACTGATCTAGAAAAACACATAAACCAGCCTGGCCGAGATAAATTAGTTAAAAAAGTCAGAGCAAAAATTAATGAACTTGGAATACAATATATTTTTTTTCAATTTATATCAGTTACTGGAAGAGTAGTTGGAAAAGGTATTCCTGCCGATCATTGGGAAAGATCTTGTGAAAAAGGTTTTCAATTAGTTTATGGCGCTACGGCAAATTTATTTGTAGATCGTAATAAAAATTATATTGGTTATGGTCCTGAAGCAAAAGAACTTGTTGGTATTCCTGATCCTGAAACATTTGTTCAATTACCTTGGGATAAAAAAATTGCAAGAGTGTATTGTACTTGTTTTAGAAACAGAGAAGAAAGAGATAACCCAGGTGGCCATTTAACTTCAGACTGTAGAGGAAATTTAAGAATAATTGCAGCAGAATTTAAAAAGAAATATGGCTATCAGTTAAGAGTTGGTACTGAACCTGAAATGATGTGGTTAACAAAAAATTCAGATGGCACTCCTACTGGTGGTGGATTTTCAAAACCTTATTGTTATCACATAGATCAATTTGAATCTTTAAGACCTGTGTTTATGAAAGTCATGGAGTATGCTCGAGCTATGGGGTTTGATATGATTCAAGGAGATCATGAAGATGCTCCTGGACAATTAGAATTAAACTGGATGTATGACGATGTTTTAAGAAACGCTGATAGACTTTCAACATACAGACAAATTTGTGCACAAGTTGCTAGAGAATTTAATTTGATCGCTTGTTTCATGACCAAACCATTTATGGGAGTTTCTGCAAGTGGATGTCATACCAACATGTCTTTATGGACGGGTGGTAAAGACAAAATTAATAAACTGGGTTTTAAATCTTTACCAGGCATGGAGGAAGTTTTTAGTTATGTTGAAGGTGGAACCAATACTTTTATGCCTGACACTAAAGATGTTCAGTTGCCTGGCAAAATAGGGTTAGCTTCAATTGGTGGTATAATGAAGCACTTGCCAGCTTTAACCGCTATCGGATCTTCAACTGTTAACTCGTACAGAAGATTATGGGATCAAGGTTTTTGGGCTCCAGTTTATGCGGACTGGGGATATCAAAATAGAACTTGCGGTTTAAGAGTTTCTGCACCAGGAAGATTTGAATATAGATCTGTAGACTCAATGCACAATCCATACTTAATGGGAGCAGCATTATTAAAAGCTATGGATCATGGAATATCTAAAAAAATTGACCCAGGTACTCCTGAGTCGAGAAGTATGTATGAAGCTAAAAAAGCAGGTAAAGATGTTAAAAAACTACCATTAAGTTTGGGAGAAGCATTGAATGCATTAGCTGAAGATGAAGTTATAAAATCAGCGATGCCTGATGAAATGTATAAAGTTTTTCATTGGTATAAAAATGACGAATGGGAAAGATTTTTAGGAGCAACAACGCAGTGGGATCTAGATACTTATCTAGATTGCTTGCCATAATCTTAAACAAAATAAACAGAGGGAAAAAAAATGTGTGGAATTGCTGGATTAATACATCGAGGTAAATCCTCAAATGTCGGAAAAGAGCTTCAAGGGATGCTTCAAGCTTTAAAACATAGAGGTGAAGACTCAACAGGTTATGCTCTTTATGGAGATACAGACGGTAAAAATTTTATTATGCGTTTTAAAGTTGGAGAAAACGTTGGTGAAGGAAGTTCATCGATAATGGAAGAAACATCGGTTTACGATGAAAGAGTTAAAATAGTTAATGCACATATATTAAGTATGGGAGCAAGAATTATTAAGGAAGAAAGAATTCTTCCTTATTCTTTAAGATATGAAGTTAGTTATAAAGAAAATGATTTAAGAGAATTTTCAAGAAAAATTGAGAGCGTTCCAGGGGTTGAGATTCTATCGATGGGAAAATCTTTAGAAGTTATTAAAGATCTAGGTAATGCAAAAGCTGTTTGCGATAGATACAACTTAGATAAAGTCGTTGGAACTCATGGGATAGGTCACGCTAGGATGGCAACTGAATCGGGAGTTGATATTAAATCTGCTCATCCTTTTTGGGGTTATCCATTTAGCGACGTTTCAGTAGTTCATAATGGACAATTGACAAATTATTGGAATAATAGAAGAGCATTAGAAAACCAAGGAATGAGATTTATGTCAGAGTGTGATTCTGAATTAATTGCGGTATATATAGCTCAAAAAATGAGAGAAGGAGCTTCACTTGAAGAAGGGATGAGAGATTCTTTGAAAGGTCTTGATGGAGTATTTACATATTTTGTTGCAACAAAAGATTCTTTGGGAATGGCAAAAGACACTATGGCCGCAAAACCTTTGGTTCTTTACGAGTCAGATGATTTGGTTGCAATGGGGTCAGAAGAAATAGCAATTAGATCAGTTCTGCCTCAAGAAATTGATACATATGATCCATATGATGGGGAGGTTAAAGTATGGCAAATCTAAAAAATACTGAAACAAAAACAAAAGCCCAATCAATGGGTTTGCATGCCGAAGTTTTAACAGGTAGAACTCAACAAAAATTTTTTAACCCTGATGAAGCAGAGAATTTTTTTTACTTTGGCACTTACGATGTAGATTTTAATAAAAGAACAGAGCTTGATGTTAAGGACATGACAGCTACAGAAGCTAATAAGCATATTGATAAGTTAATGAGCCAAGGTTACGGCACTATAGTAATTAAAAATCCTCAAGGAAAACATAGTTTAGGTGTTGGAATATTAAATAAATTAAATTTAATTTTCGAAGGAAGTTTAGGATATTTTGGTATGGGGTCTTGCGATGGACCGACAGTTAGGATTAATGGAAGAGTTGGCTGGTCATGTGCTGAAAACTTAATGGCTGGAAAAGTCGTTATTGAAAAAAATGCTGGATCATGTTTTGGTGCCGCAATTAGAGGTGGAGATTTAATCTGCAAAGGAAGTGTTGGTGCAAGAACTGGTATTGATATGAAAGGTGGCACTATAATCGTTGGTGGTGACGCTGGTGCATTTACAGGTTTTATGATGCAAAGAGGAAGAATTATTATTCTAGGCGATGTTGGAATAAACTTAGGTGACTCAATGTACGATGGGACAATATTCATTGGTGGCAAAATTGGCT
>LIBV01000077.1 GCA_001438335.1 Pelagibacteraceae bacterium BACL5 MAG-120820-bin39 | reverse complement strand
GTATAATTGTCTCTTGGAAACCTTATTTTTTGCAATCTCTAAGCGAGTTTTGAACGGATCTTTTGACATTATTTTGGTCTATGCAACCATACTTTCAGCTTTTTGTAAATCAACAGCCACAAGCTGACTAATACCTTTTTCAGGCATTGTGACCCCATAAAGTCTATTCATTTTAGACATAGTTAAAGCGTGGTGTGTCACAATAATAAATTTAGTATTTGTTATTTTGGTTAGTTCTTCAAGAAGATTACAAAATCTAGTTACGTTAGCATCATCTAAAGGAGCGTCAACTTCGTCTAAAACACAAATAGGTGAGGGGTTAGATAAAAAAACTGCAAAAATTAGAGACAATGCTGTTAGAGCTTGCTCTCCACCTGATAACAAGGTTATTGATTGTAGTCTTTTACCTGGGGGGCTGACTAACATTTCTAATCCCGCTTCAAGTGGGTCATCAGAGTCAACAAGTTCAAGCTTGGCATTTCCACCATTAAAAAGTTTAGTATAAACTTCATTAAATTTCCTATTAACTCTCTCAAATGCTTCAATTAATCTTTCTCGACCTTTTTGATTTAGCTCATTAATACTTTCTTTTAACTTGATAATTGCTGTTACCAAATCTGTTCTATCTTGCTCCATTTTTTTGATTTCAATCTCATATTTGCTTGTTTCCTCATCAGCCTTTAAATTTACTGATCCCAATTTTTCTCTTTCTTGTTTCTTTTTATCTAGCAAATCTTCTTGAATAACGGCATCTGGTAGATCCTCAACACCATTTAAATTTGAGTTTTCAAGAATATTGTCTTCTGTTAAATCTAAGTCTGAGTCAATTCTATCAAGCAAATCATCTTTTCTTTTTTTAAGTCCATCAATAGTAGCTCCCGAACTAGCTTTACGCTCTCTAAATTGAATTGATTGTTCTTGTATTTCATTTAGCTGAGATCTTAGATTCTCTATTTTTTCATCTGTTTCAAATATAATCTTTTCATTTTCAATTTTTTCTTTTTCTGAAATTCTTAAACCTTCAGATATTTGCCCTTTTTTTTCAGCTTGAAGTTTAGGTTGATTATCTAATTTGTTTAATTGAGAATTAAGTTTATTTTTTCTTTCTGTTAATTCTACAACCATTTTTTCTGAATTTGTTAATAAATTTCTCCAACTTTCAATTTCAGTTTCAATAGTATTTATTCTTTGATTTCTTTTAATAGACTCATTTTTTATTGATTGGTTTTTACTATATGCATCTGCATATTTTTCTTGAAGAACTTTTATGCTTTGAGTTTTTTCATTTACGCTTAGCAATTCATTTCTGCTTTTGTCATTTTTTAATTCATTTAAAAAACTATCAAGTTCCATAGTACATCTATCAAGTAATGCGCTCGCTTGGTTTAGTTGATTTAAGTCAATTAATTCTTTAATTTTGAGTATAGTATTTTTTACATTTTTAATTGGTCCAATGCTAATATTGATAGCTCCGTCTGCAAAATTACTAACAACTTCGTCTACGGATTTTTGTTCCTCACTTAGGGCTTTTTTTGCTTGTTCAAGATCTTCGTTAGATAGTTTTTCCGTCTCAAAGTATTTGGAGTCTGTTTCAATTAATTCATTTTTTTCTTCTTTTAGTCTTTTTTCATTTGAATTTGCGTCAATTATTATACCTCTCTCACGACCTATATCTTCCTCAATAGTCTGAAGAGATTTTTTTAATGCTTCAATCTCGGTTTGTGTTCTGGTATTTTCCTCATCCAAACCTTGTAATTCTAGATTTAGTCTCTGTATTTTTGATAAATTTTCTATATTTCTGGATCTTAAGGGCAAAACTTTATCTGTTTCTTGTTTGATTAGTTTTTCAAGTTCTGCAATTTTATTATTATAACCTGCTACCTCTCCCTCGGCTTCGTTATTAATTTCATTTTCAACCTTAATTTCATTATCAATTTCAATAAGTTTTAAATAATACAAACCAGCTTCAATTTTTTTTATTTCTTCAGAAATTAATTTATATTTTGTTGCTTCCTCTGCTTGTTTTTGAAGATTGGCTAATTGTTTTTCCTGCTGTCTTCTAAGCTCATCTGCTCTTTTTAAATTATTTTCTGCAGCACCCAATCTCAGTTCTGCCTCATGTCTTCTTACGTGTAGACCAGATATTCCCGCAGCCTCTTCTAAAATTGCTCTTCTATCTGTTGGTTTTGCAGTAACTAAAGCACCAATTCTTCCTTGACTAATCATTGATGGCGAATGAGCACCAGTAGATAAGTCTGCAAAAAACATTTGAGCATCTCTTGCTCTTACTTCTTTATCATTAATATAAAATTTTGATCCTTTATCTTTTTCAATTTTTCTTCTTACATGAATTTCTCTAAACTCTCGATATTGCAGGGGTCCTTCATTATTTTCATTGGCAACACTGATTGATACTTCAGCTATATTTTTTGAAGCCTTGTTAGAGGTTCCTGAAAAAATAACATCCTCCATACCCGAACCACGCATACTTTTTGCAGAAGTTTCGCCCATCACCCAACGCAATGACTCTACGATATTTGATTTTCCACATCCATTAGGCCCAACAATACCTGTTAACCCATCTTCAATTAGGAAATTGGTTTTTTCAGCAAAAGATTTAAATCCATTAAGTTGGATTTTTTTAAACTCCATGAGCTAACTTATATCAGCTTTTCTAGAGTTTTTTTCAAATTTTTATAATTAAGTGATTTTTCAAACTTTTTATTGTTAATTATGATCGTAGGAGTAGCATTAACATTGTAGTTTTTTACTCCTTCGATTCGATCATTTAAAACAAAATCTTCAATTTGTTTATCTGAGATACATTTTTCAAATTCTATATTAAAACCTTCATCATTTAGAAATTTTTGCAAATTTTTGTTTGCTTCTTCTACCGAACTACCCTTTACCCATTTTTGCTGATTTGCGAATAAGCTATTATAGATTTCTGTCTCACCATCATTTCTACATTGTGAGATTTTTGCAGCATTAAAAGCCGCTAAATCTAAAGGAAAATGTCTAAATTCAATTTTTGCTAGTCCAGTATCTAAAAAATCTTTTTTTAATTGTGGATATACGTCTTTATGAAAATTTGCACAGTGACTGCAGGTTAAAGACTCATAAGCAATGATTGTGATTTTTGCATCAGGATTGCCAACAAACATTCTGTTGATATTTTTTTCTTCAGCATTACTTTTTATAATTGGATAAAATAATACCAAGAGAATTATTAAGAGTTTTTTCATTTTTCTTTAAAAACCTTTGTTAGTTCAATTAGAGATTTTTTAATTTTTTCATTCTTTACAGCATTAATCTTATTTTGAAATTTATTTATTGTCACGCTTTGATCTTCATTATTCTCTTTAGCTAATTTGATTTGCTCATTATCAAAACTTATGAATTTAAGTTTTTCAACTACGGTATATCCAAAAAAACTATTCATTTTGTCTATAATTTCTTTTTTTGAATATTCTAGATCAACTTCATGCCCTCTCTTTACCATTACTTGTAACGTACTTACCCCAAACCTGTTAGAGTTTTTAAATGATTTTGGATAGCATACGGCGAACAAGTCATTCCCCACAATATATTTCCAGTTATTTAATGTCTCAGAATATATATGACCTTTCTTATTTATTATTCTTTTTATGTTTTTTGGCAAAGTATCTTTGAACGATCTTAATCCTTGTATGGTAAAGTTTCTGTGCTTAGTATTATTTTTTAAAGACATATGAAAGATCAAATAATAACAAATAAAATTCTTAATTGGTATGATATTCACAAAAGATCGCTACCTTGGCGAAGTAGAGTATCTTCAAAAAAAAAGCAATATTACACTTTAGTGAGTGAATTTATGCTGCAACAAACGCAAGTTGTAACAGTGATACCTTATTTTAATAGATTTATTAAGAATATTCCTGATCTAGAAACTTTGGCTAGTTTTGAAGATCAAAAACTAATTAAACTTTGGGAAGGACTTGGTTATTATTCAAGGGTTAGAAATTTAAAAAAAGCTGCTCAGGTCGTAATTAAAAATTTTAAAAAAAAAATACCTGATAATTATTTAGATTTAAAATCACTACCAGGCATTGGGGATTACACTGCAAGTGCGATATCAGCCATTGCATTCAATAAACCTATCATCCCACTAGATGGTAATGTCGAAAGAGTTTTAAAAAGATATTTATATTTAAAGAGTGAAAGTCAAATTCAAAAAGAAAATTTAATTAAAAGAAAAAAAGTTTTAGGAACCTCAAGCAGGTCTAGCGATTATGCCCAAGCTTTAATGGAATTAGGTGCACTTATTTGCAAACCTAATAATCCCATATGTGAAAAATGCCCAATTTCAAAAAACTGCAAATCTTTCATCAAGAAAGATTTTGTTTTAACTAAAATTAAAAAAAATAAAAAAGATAAATATTTTTTACTCAAAGTTTATAAAAAAAATAATAAATATTTATTAATTAAAAATAATAAGTTTAATTTTTTGAAAAATCTAAATATTTTTCCAATGCAGGAATTAATTATGCCTAAAAATTTTAACCAAAATTTAAATTTTAAAATGTCTAATATGAATATGAAAATTAAAATACAAAATGATAAGATAATCAAACCAATACCATTTTCTTATTGGATTGATCCTGAAAAATTAAAAAACTATACTTTACCAACTTTTACAAAAAAAATTTTTACATATTT
>LIBV01000076.1 GCA_001438335.1 Pelagibacteraceae bacterium BACL5 MAG-120820-bin39 | reverse complement strand
TTTATTCGCAAGCTGATCATCAAGAAATATTAGAAAAATATAGCGAGGAAGATCAACAAAAATTATTTACGTTAAAACCTTTGTATCAAAGAGCTTTAATTGTTTTTGGTGGCCCTTTAGCTAATTTTATATTGGCTTTAGTGATCTTTTTTTCAATTTATACTTTTATTGGTAAAGATTTTACACCAGCTGTTATTAATGAAGTTCAAAAAGATAGTCCTGCAATGGTGGGAGGTCTTAAACAAGATGACATTATTTTAGAAATTGATGGCAATGAAGTTAAAAGCATCATGGATGTCTCAAAATATATCACTATGTCTACAGCTGACTTTATTGATTTTAAAGTTAAACGTTCTTACGATGAATTAATTTTAAAAGTAAAACCAAATATGGTCTTAAGTGAAGATAATTTAGGTAATCAACTTAATAAAAGAATGGTTGGGATTAAACTTGGTGCTTATAATGATGAAATTAATCATGTTAAACTGGGTCCAGCCCAAGCAATTTATCATGCAGCTCATGAAGTTTATTATGTAAGCATTTCTTCACTAAAATATATTGGCGGCATGATTGCAGGTAAAGCAGATACTTCGCAATTAGGGGGTCCAATTAGAATTGCAAAAATATCAGGACAAGTTGCTGATGTTGGTATTTTAGCTTTTATAAGTATGATGGCTTATATTTCGATAAGTCTTGGTTTAATTAACTTATTTCCTATTCCAATGTTAGATGGTGGACATTTAATGTTTTATGGATTTGAAAAAATTTTAGGCAGACCTTTAAGCCAAAAAACACAGGAAGGTTTTTTTCGAATCGGTATGTTTTTATTACTATCATTAATGTTTTTTACAACATTTAATGATCTAAAAGACCTTGGTTTGTTTAGATAATTTTAATTAATAAATCTTTAAAAAAGTAAGTAAAATCAATACTTATTTAATATTATACAATATCTTGTATATTAAAATTTTACAGACACTAAAAAAAAGCTTGATTTATCAACACTTATGACAATTATAGTTATTAACCAAATAAACCGGAGCTAAAATGAATAAAAAACAACTAATAGCAAAGCTTTCAGGATCGCTTAATTTAAGTAAAGCAGATTCCGAAAGAACCTTTGATACCATAACTAGCACGATACTTGACGCACTTAAAGGTGATGATTCAGTAAAAATCGCTGGCTTTGGTACGTATAAGGTAGCAAAGCGTAAGGCTAGAGTTGGAAGAAATCCTAGAACAGGTGAACAGATCCAAATCGCTGCATCTCAAAAGGTAAAATTCTTACCAGCAAAAGCTTTAAAAGAAGTTTTCAATAAGTAATTTTTTTTAACAGCCTTAATGTAATTAAAAAAGCATTAAGGCTGTTATTATATGCAAAACCTGCATATCTAATTTTCCATATCAACGTTAGTTATTTAATTTAATAAAAATATAAGTCAGGTCATTAACGAAAGAGGTATAATGACTAAATTTTTTAAATTAATAAGTGCGCCATTACTCTCATTATTATTTTTAATGAGTTTAACGAGTGCTGGATATGCTGAGACAACTGTTTCAGCTGAAGTAGGGTTTATTTTTAATACTCTACTATTTTTAATTTGTGGTTTCCTTGTCATGTTTATGGCGGCGGGTTTTGCAATGCTTGAATCTGGGATGGTAACTTCAAAAAGTGTATCAGTAATTTGTGCAAAGAACATTGGCTTGTATGCGATTTCAGGAATTATGTTCTGGCTTGTAGGTTATAATTTAGCTTATGGTATTCCAGAAGGTGGTTACATTGGAACGTTTATGCCATGGTCTGATGCAAGTTCTATAGACACAGGATATTCTGATGGATCAGATTGGTTCTTCCAAATGGTATTTTGTGCAACCACAGTTTCAATTTGTTCAGGGGCTATGGCTGAAAGAGTAAAACTTTGGCCGTTCTTTTTATTTGCAGCAATTTTAGCTGGAGTGATTTATCCAATCGTCATGGGTTGGCAGTGGGGTGGAGGCTGGTTAGCTTCTTTAGGTTTTTCCGATTTTGCAGGATCAACTTTAGTTCACTCAACTGGAGGTGCTGCTGCTTTAGCAGGAATAATTTTATTAGGTGCACGATCTGGAAGATTTGATAGTAAAGGTCAAGCATTACCTATTAAACCATTTGCAGCTTCATCAATTCCATTAGTAACAGTGGGTGTATTTATTTTATGGTTAGGTTGGTTTGGTTTTAATGGTGGTTCGCAATTAGCACTTGGTACCTTTGCCGATGCAGTAGCGATTTCAACGATCTTTATCAATACAAATCTTGCAGCCTGTGGTGGAGTTTTAGCTGCAGCAGTTCTTACAAGATTAATGTTTGGTAAAACTGATGTTGTACAAATGTTAAATGGAGCAATCGGTGGATTAGTAGCTATCACCGCTGAACCATTAGCACCATCTCCTTTTGCAGCAATTTTAATTGGTGCAGTAGGTGGAATGATTGTGATCTTTGGAACTAAAATATTATTTAATTTTAGATTAGATGATGTTGTTGGTGCAATTCCTGCTCACTTGTTTGCTGGTATTTGGGGAACATTAGCGGTTCCATTGACAAATGCGGATGCATCTTTTAGCGCGCAGTTAATTGGAGTTCTATCGATTAACATTTTTGTATTTGTCGTTGCTTATATCATCTGGTTCTTTATGAAAAACACATTTGGAATTAGGGTAAGTAAAGAGGCAGAGACCAAAGGTACAGATGTTACTGAAACTGGCGTAATTGCTTACGCAATAAGAGATTAATTAACTATTCTCCCTATAGTTAATGATTTAAGGCCCCTTAATTGGGGCCTTATTATTTTTGGATTTCTTTAAGTGTTTCTAAGACCTCTTTAGCATGGTCTTTTACTTTAACATTTTCCCAAATTTTTAGAATTTTACCCTTTTTATCAATTAAAAAAGTGGTTCGCAAAATACCCATAAACTCTCTACCCATGAATTTTTTTTTACCCCAAACTTTAAATTTCTTTAGTACGGTTAGCTCTTCATCAGATAATAAATCAAATTTAAGTTGATATTTTTCCTTAAATTTATCATGACTTTTAAGATTATCTTTTGAAATACCAAATACTTCACAATTTAATTTTTTAAATTGAGGTAATAATTTATTAAAATCATTAGCCTCAATAGTGCACCCAGGAGTATCATCTTTAGGATAAAAATAGATCACCACATATTTCCCTAATGATTTTTTTAAAGAGTAATCAGTATTATTTGTAGATGTCAGAGTAAAATCTGGTGCTTTTGTGTTTATTTTTAACATGATTAATTATAGAAATTATCTTATAGATATTCAAATAATTTATGACAATTAAATCATCACAAACTTTAGTAGCAGAAGCTCTTAAAGAAATTAATACAATTTCTACTGATGAGGCTTTTGAATTAAGCAATCAAGGAAAATGCAATTTAATTGATATTAGAGATATTAGAGAACTACAAAATGAAGGACGAGTGGAAAATTCTCATCATATTCCAAGAGGCATGTTAGAGTTTTGGTTAGACCCTGAAAGTGTTTATTTTAAAGAAGGTAAATTAGATTTAAATAAAGAGATGGTTTTATTTTGTGCTGGAGGGTTAAGATCAGCTCTAGCTGCAAAGTCATTAAAAGATATGGGATTTGAAAAAGTTTCTCACATTGATGGTGGTTTTGGCGCAATTAAACAAAGTAATTTTAAAATAGTTTAAAAAGTAGAATACTCTTCTAAAGCATAATCTAGGCGATCTTGTCCCCAAAATAATTTATCATTCACAATAAAGGTTGGAGCACCAAACACTTCTTTTTCAAATGCTGAGTTAGTAATTTCTTTTAATTTTTCTTTGATTTTAATGTCTTCTAAATCATTAAAAAACTTATTGGTATCTACATCAATTTTTTTAAGTAAATTTTTAATCACCTCTATATTTTCTAGATCAATATTATCTTGCCAGTAGGCGTTAAAAAAAGTTTCTAAATAAATATCTTTTTTTTCTTCATTAACTGACAAATAGCCTCTCATAATTTTTAAAGAATTAATTGGAAATTTATCATTCCATTGAAATTTAATATTTTTTTTATATGAAATTAAATTGCAGTCATTTTTCATATTCTTCATCTTAAATTCATTAAAAGCAGGAGCAGTAATTCCTGCTAGTTTATGTAAACCACCTAATAGGATGGGTTTATAATTAAATTTAATTTGCTTGAGGTTTTCTAATGAGTTTAATTGTTTGTAAGCAAGATAGGCATAAGGACTAATTATATCAAAATAAAAGTCTATACTTTTAGTCATAGAGACTTAATCTTTTTGCATAAAATATTCTTATAATCCAATAAACGATTAAGCCAACTGGACCAATTAAATATGTAATAATCAGGGGTATCGATAATAAAATTTTATTAATTAAAAATTTTTGAGCATCTTTCACTATCCAGCCACCCACAAATAAATTGATGGATATAAAGTGAACCCAAAACATCATTAAAAAAGAATTATCAGCAAATAAATTAGATAAATCTCCAATACCTAAATAGAGATTAAAGTTACCAAAAAAATTGTAAGAATTTAAAAAGGACTTATAAAATAAAAATATATACGAAATTGATAACAACAGAATTGGAAATATTGATGTTACAAAATATCTTGAAAGATGAGACTGTGGAAAGAAGATTAAGATAAACCAAAATGGTAAAACACCAAGATTTACCCAGTAGTAAATTATCTCAATCGTAAAATAAGTGTAAATTTGCTCG
>LIBV01000075.1 GCA_001438335.1 Pelagibacteraceae bacterium BACL5 MAG-120820-bin39 | reverse complement strand
AGGAGGTTGGCTTTTGGTAAACTCATCGATAAGAGTTGCACAATCTTATGGTATCTCAGAGGCTGTTATTGGTTTAACAATTGTTGCAGTTGGTACAGCAATACCTGAATTAACAACTACCATTATATCTTCAATTAAAAAAAATAATGAATTAGTCATTGGAAATATATTAGGTAGCAATATTTTTAATATACTTGGAATTCTGGGTGTTACATTGATGATAGAGAATATTCCTGTCACTGATGAAATGATGAAAAAAGGAATTTGGGAAATGGTAGCAGCAACTATATTTTTTATTATTATTTTAAAATATGCTAAAGCGCTTTCAAAAACGATTGCTTTATTTATGCTAACTTTGTACGCAATTTACACTTTCTATTTATTTTAAAGCTAATTTTAACTATCTCACAATTTAATTAATAAATATTATCGATTAGATTGAATTACTTATATCAATGAGTATAAATTTTGATAAAATATAAGTATGGAAAGCTTAAAAATTTGGATGAAAGATTGTGCGAATATTTTATTTGATGACAGTAAGAATGATTTAAGAGCCTTACCAAAATCTGTTAGATTGCAAATTTTATTAGTTCTAAGCTTTATTTGGACAACAGTTTTTAGCTTGTATATTTTTTCCTACACAAATTTTGCTTTTGGATGGGCAGGTCTTTATGTAGCTCACATAGGATTGATATTTGCGGTATATATGACTTTTAAACAATTTCATCGAGCAGAAGCAAAGTCTTCTAGTGTTTTTAAAACAAAAAACTTTGATCCTTTTAAAATAATGTCTGTATTTTTTGTAGTAGTATTTATGTTTGTATTTTCTAAAGGCATTGAAGTTTTAAATTCCAATAATTCCTATGATATTAAATATAATGGACCTGATAAAACTCCAGAGGAGAAATGGCTGCCATTAACTCAGAAAAAAAACTAGTTATGAAAGATTTAATAAAAAATTTACAATTTGGTTTATTGATAATTATTTTACTAAGCACAATTGTAGCTGTTTTTCTTGAAATATATAACATGTACCAGTTGAAGACAGTAACCCTTGCTGATCTATTGTTAATGTTTTTATATTTAGAGGTTATGGCAATGGTACGTGTTTTTTGGGAACAGCAATCAATTAGTATCACCTTGCCTTTGCTGATTGCAATTACTGCACTTTCAAGATTTATTATTCTTCAGGGAAAAGAGATGGATCCATCAGCCTTGATCTATGAAGCATCTGCTATTCTTTTAATAGCTATTGCAATAGTTGTTATGCGTTTAAGACACAGCAAAAAATTTGGTCTTAGTTCTAAAGACTAAAAAAAATCAAAAATAAGTTTTGAACTCGATACAAATATTAGTACGTAAATAATGTTATAAAAAAGTTTTTCTTCGATAATCTTTACTAATTGATATCCGATAAAAACGCCTATTACAACAAGCGGCATTAAATAAAAAGATAGCTTTACATTTTCTATATTTATTATGGATAAATAAATATAGATTGGCAGTTTAACTAAATTTACAAAAGTAAAATATAAAACTCTGGTGCCAATATATTTGCCTTTTTTTATTCTAAGGGGGAGTAAATAAACACTTAATGGGGTTCCACCTGAATGAACACAAAAACTTGTAAAACCAGAAATAATTGAAAAAAAACCTCCTTTTAATTTAGATTTAGCTATTGCTGTATATTTATTTTTTTTTAAAAAGAAATAGTGAAAAGTAAAAGAAAAACCCATTAGTCCTACAATTAATTTTAACACATCCTCTGAAAAAAATTTAAAAGTTAGTGCTCCAATTAAAATACCGACAAAAGCACCTAGAGATATTAATTTTAATGTATCTAAGTCATATTCTTTTCTAAATTTATAAACTGCAACCAAATCTGCTAAAATTAAAATTGGTAACGTGATAGCTAAAGCCTCCGTAAAAGGCATTACTACTGTCATTAATGGAATTGAAATTAATGCAACCGATCCTCCTAAACCTGCTTTTGAAATACCAAACAATAGAATAGCAGGCACAACCGTTATTAAAAAAAGTAAATTAAATTCCATGTGTGTTTGTGTGTAAAGTTATCTTTTAACTGATTGAAGATTAGAAAATTAATATAACTAATTTAGAAATATAATAGGGCTAAAATTGACAGTAAAATCAATATAACTAAACTCAAAACTATATAGTTTATTCTAATTTTAAATTTTAAATAAATGAAATCACTTATTTTATTCCAAAATATGATGATTAATAAGATTATTAGGCCAGGTAAAAGATATTTAATCATATAAATTAAGTTAATAGTTTTATTGATTATTGTCATTAACGTAAATAGAAACGCCTCTAGTATTTATATCAACATCAAATTTTTTATGAAGAGGTGGAAATGCTCGTTGAGAGCAATCTAATCTATCGCATGTTCTACATGAAACACCAATTGGAATTTCGGAACTTTTATCATTAATATTAATATTTTCTGTATAAACAAAGTCTTTTGAATATTTGGCTTCACAACCAAGGCCAATAGACAAAATACTTTTAGTTTTGCCAAATCTGCCAATGCCCTTTTCAACAGTTCTAGCAATACAAATATATTTTTCACCATTCGTCATTTTACTTACTGCTGCCTGGATGACACCAGGTCTAGTAAATGCTGAATAAACATTCCATCTTGGACAAGCTCCTCCATATCTAGGTATTTCAATCCCAGATAAAGACAAGCGTTTTGAGATATTACCTGCCATGTCAACTCTAAGAAAATGAAATGGTATTCCAGGTAATTTAGGATCTTGTAAACATGTAACTCTATGAGCAACTTGCTCAAAAGAAGTTGCAAATGTATTTTGTAATAATTCTAAATCATATTTTAACTTTTTACATTCCGAATGAAATAATTTGTAAGGCATTAAAATTGCAGCACCGGTATAATTAAGTAACGCAACCTTTGTGAGCTTTTTAGATTCTTCAGATGGAAAAGTAAATTTAGATAAATATTCTTCTATAATATCATATGCACCCTCTTGAGATATTTGTGCAGCTGCATTTAATTTTTTTGTTTCTAAAGAACTATAATCACTTAACAACAATTCTTTTTTAGTTTTATTATAAATTTTTGAAAATGGTTTATTTTCATCTGGAATAATATCTTTTACGGTAATAGAAAATTCTGATTTTAAAAAATCACAAAGAGCTATGTATCGAGTACGATTATTTTTTTGGACTTTTTCAAAAACTTCATTAGCAAAATTTTCAAGTTTGGGAAAAAAATTCTTATTTTCTTGAAGAAAGTCTGAAATCACTTCGCCTGGAAAAGAATTTTTTCTATTATCAACTATTTTGCCTGAAATTTTTTCAATTTTATTAATGAGTTCGTGATCTTTTTTTTTTAAGATGTCACCAAGTCTTATTATGGCTTTACCAATTTTTGGATTAGTACTAACTAAATCTTTAATTTCTGGAGAAAGAATATCTAAATCCTCAAATAATTGATCGTCTAAAATTTCTGAAAGAGTATTTTCTAAATTTAAATCTGTTTTTGAAGTAAGTTGTGAAAGTTGGATGTTTAATCTATCACAAACTTTTAGTAATAGTTCTCCATCTATTTTACGCTTTCCTCCTTCAATTAAATTTAGATAACTGGGTGAAATTTTTAAATCTTCAGCAAGTTTGTTTGCCTGTAGACCAATTTGTCGACGAAATGCTTTAATTTTTGGACCAATTTTTAAATCTAATTGACTCATTTTTAATATTTGTAAATTTTGTAAATTTAATTTTACATTAAATTTCCTTTATTTACAAGTTTATTTAACAATTTTGTAGATTTTGTAAATTTTGTAAAATATAAAATTTACATGAACAAAAAAAATCAAAATAATCAAAAAAATGCGCAAATCATTAGTTTAAAAGATCATGAACTCTATAAAACTAGAGGTATTTATATGAGAGATGATCATTGTGACTGGGGATCTAGTGGATTAGAAGAAATTACTCAAAATAAAAAACAAAGTAACTAATTTAATTCTAGGTCAAGCCTTTTTTTTTAAAAATTCTAAATGAGCAGAAAAATAACATGAGTGCTGAAAAAATTTCTTACGACTTAAAAAGATTTGCTGGAATAAAAAGGGATTATTCCGAAGAAGAAGTGGAGAGACTAAAAGGATCAATTAAAATAGAGTATTCTTTATGCAAAGAACAGTCTCAAAAATTATGGAAATTATTAAATAACAATTCATATATAAATACTTTAGGCTCTTTATCAGGTAATCATGCTATACAACATGCTAAAGCAGGTTTAAAAGCAATCTATTTAAGTGGTTGGCAAGTAGCGGCTGATGCTAACAGTGCTGGCGAAATGTATCCTGATCAATCATTATATCCTTATGATAGTGCCCCAAAATTAGTAGAATCTATGAACAATGCTTTATTAAGAGCAGATCAGATTCAACATATGGAAATATCTGATGGTGATATGAAAAAAGATAATAAAGTAGATTACATGTTACCAATAATAGCAGATGGTGAGGCTGGCTTTGGTGGCCCTTTAAATGTTTTTGAACTCACTAAAAAATTTATTAAAGCTGGTGCTGCTGGTGTTCACTTTGAAGATCAATTAGCAAGTGAAAAAAAATGTGGTCATATGGGTGGAAAAGTTTTAGTTCCAACTAGCACCATGATTAAAAATTTAAAAGCAGCAAGATTAGCTGCAGATATAGCGGGCGTTCCTTTGATTATTTTAGCCCGTACAGATGCTAATGCTGCAAAATTAATTAC
>LIBV01000074.1 GCA_001438335.1 Pelagibacteraceae bacterium BACL5 MAG-120820-bin39 | reverse complement strand
AAAGCAAAAGAGCTTAATTTAGAAAATCAATTAACATTTAAACTAATGGATTATAGAGAGTTAAATGAAAAATTTGATAGAATTGTAAGTGTTGGCATGTTTGAACACGTAGGAAGAAAATTCTATAATAAATTTTTTAAACAAATAGATAACTTATTAGATAAAGATGGTGTTTCTTTAATACATACAATTGGATCTGTAAATCCTCCCCGTGACCCACATCCATGGATAACAAAATATATATTTCCAGGAGGTTATACGCCGAGTTTAAGTGAAGTTACTACACCAATTGAAAAAGCAGGATTAATCGTGTCTGATATTGAAGTGTTAAGATTGCACTATGCGCATACCTTAAGACATTGGAAAGAAAATTGTATTAAAAATAAGGAAAAAATAATTAGCATGTTTGATGAAAGGTTCTTTCGTATGTGGGAATTTTATTTGGCAGGATGTGAAATGGCATTTAAATGGGGAGATCAAGTTGTATATCAATTTCAATTAACAAAAAACTATACCTCAACTCCAGTTACAAGAGACTATATTTATCAATAAATAATTGATAGAATCTTGCTCTCTTGAAAATGAAAAAAAAAAATAAAAAAATTTTTGTAAAATCAAAGAATAGAATTAAAAAATCTTTAAAATCAAAAAAAATTAAAAAAAAAACAATTATAAAATCAAATCAGGTAAATAAAAAATCCAGTAAATCTTTAAAAATAAAAAAAAAAACAAATAAAGTTAAAATCTAACAACTTAAAGCAAGATAGTTTTATTTCCAAAATAGTAAAATTTCAATTTTCTATAAAACCAAAAATTAATTTTACAATAAATTTTAGCTTAGAGAAATATATTCAAGCATTTTTTGACAAAATAGCAAATTCAATTTCACAATATAAATTTTTAAAAAAAGAGCAAAAAAGAAAAATTAAACTCAAGGAGATTGAAAGAGAAACAAAAGAAAAAATAGAATTAGAAAAACAAAAACAAAGAGAAGAGGCTCTCAAATTAAAGCTAAAAGAAAGTGCTTTAAGAGAAGAAATTAAAATTGAGAAACAAAGAACTAAGGATATCAAGCTATTCTTAAGAAAAGAACAAGCAATTCTAAGAATTGAACAAGCTGAAAAACAAAAACAGTTTTTACAGCAACTTAAGTTAGAAAAACAAATTGAAAAATTTAGAATTAGAGAGGTCAAAGAGTTAGAAAAATTAGAAAAAATATCCTTACAGGAAAAAAGAGATGATTATGCAGGACTACAACAAAGAATCGAAAAATTAAAAGAGAAATACAGAATAATAAGAGATCAAAAAATTAGAGAAAGGGTAGAGGCATTAGGAGTTAAAATTCGAGGGGATGAGGATAGAGAAACTTTATTAAGGAAAGAAAAAGAATATACAATTGCAAGACAAAAAATTGAATTTGCACTTGAAAGTTTTTATAGAAGCGCCAGCAGTCTAGTTTTTCAATTGAATAAAAGGCATATAACAAGACATATGTCGATATTGAGATGTATCGACAGAAGATTTGAAACTGGCGAAATTTTTGTTAAATGGGATGAGTCTGAGGATGAAGACTGGTTATTACTTATTTATATAAAAAATAATTCACCAGATGAAGGAATAGTTATTGAAGATAAAACTAATCCAGAAAAAAATGTTTCTCATGAGTTTAAAAATAATGAAATTTTCAAGGCCTCAGATATGATGGTTGACTCATTAACTCAGCTTATAGGAAGAAAGAGATCGAAAGCTGATTAAATTAAATCGTTTGTTTTTTGATTATTTCCTCTAATTCAGGGATTAGTTTGTTACCTCTTATTATTGGATGAATTTTTTTTGCTTTTTTTAAACTGTCTACAGCTCTTTCATATTCTTTTAGTTCTATAAATATTTGTGCTTGTCCCGATAATGCACCAAAATGTCTAGGCTCTAAGTTTAAAACTACCTCAATATCTTTAAGAGAGTCTTGAAAATTTTTCATAAAAAAAAATAATGTAGCTCTTTTATTCCATGCTTCAGACCATTTTGGATCTGTTACAATTACATTGTTAAAAACTTTTAAAGCATAATCATAATCTCCGTCGTACATGAGGCGAGTTCCTAGTTCTAATTTTGCTGTTAATTGGTAGTCATCAGGATGCCAATTCCATATAGCCCATATTTCTTTTTCTAGTTTATCTGCTCTATCTTCACTTTTAGTTTCAGATAATTCTAAAAAAAGTTTATCTAAGTTTCTAAATTCATTGGAATGACTATTAAAAATTGGAAATATAATAAAAAAAAATGATATTATTAATGTTAACTTTTTCACTTTATAAAATATAATTTATCTAAAAAATGATCTCAAGTTTAATTATACTTATATTATTATATTTGGTTTTTAAGTACGTAATTTCTTGGATAAATTATTATAACCAAAGTGATAGGAGATTTGGTAATTCAACTTGGAGGTGGTCTTATGATTATCCTGTTGTTGGCAAAAGAGATATTTCAGATCTTGATGACAAATTTTTTGTAAGACTTAGAAGAAAAAGAAATAGAGTTATAACTATAATGTATCTTTTAGTTTTTTTATTTTTTATAGTTTTAATGTCTTTTTTTAGTAACTTATTATTAATTATTCTTAATTAATTTTTTTAAGATGTTTTGTATTTTTTAAATACAAAAAATAAGCAATAATCTCATAAGAAACATTAAATAAGCTAAATATTATTGGTAATTTTAAAATTCTATATAAAAATCTATATTTTGGCATATTTTTCCATAACACTAAAAAAGCTTCTGCCCCACCAATAATTTTACCATTTTCTTCAACATGCAATCTTCTGAGCAATGTATGGGATTTTTTACCAGTATCTCTAGTAACTGAAGAGCCATCCGTGATATCTACCCATTGAATCTCATCAATTTTTTGCTTTTTATAGAAATCAATTTCTGTCTTACAAATTTTACAGGAATTATTATAGTAAACTTTCATAATTATTAGTTAATAACATAATTAATTAATAACCAAATGTATTTATATGCGTTAAATACAACAATTGAAAATATAAATAAAATAACTAGTTATTACTGATGTCAAATTTCTTT
This sequence comes from Pelagibacteraceae bacterium BACL5 MAG-120820-bin39, assembly GCA_001438335.1. Taxonomy (GTDB): domain Bacteria; phylum Pseudomonadota; class Alphaproteobacteria; order Pelagibacterales; family Pelagibacteraceae; genus Pelagibacter. Next base: position 1,741 of record LIBV01000074.1, on the reverse strand, counting down.
GAAAAAAGCGACTTATCCAGAAAAGATGCTGAAAATATAATTTCAGAAACTTTAGTTAATTGTGATGATGGTGAGTTATATTTAGAGGACTCCAAGTCAGAGTCAATTGTTCTAGATGATAATAAGATCAAAAGTTCCAATTATAGTGCTGATTTAGGTTTTGGATTAAGAGGTATTACAAATGAAGTTATTGCATATTCTCATTCTAATGAAATTTCAAAGGACTCTCTAAAAAAATCTGCAGAGAGCTTAAAATCAACTTTTAAGTCAACTAAAGGTGTCTATAATCACGCTATACCAAAATCAAATGAAAAATATTATCAGGATATTAATCCTATAGATCAAAAAACATTAGATTCAAAAATAGAATTATTAAACAAAGTAAATGAGTATCTCAGATCTAAAGATAGTTTTGTTAAACAAGTAACTGCAAGTTTCAGCGGTGAACAAAAATCAATAGAAATTATTAGATCTGGAGGAGAGGCTATAACAGATATTCGTCCATTAATTAGATTTAATGTTTCGGTAATGCTTGAGAAAAATGGAAGAAAAGAAACAGGAGTATATGGAATTGGAGGAAGGCAATCCTATGATGATTATCTTACAAATGATAATTGGAAAAATGTTTGCGAAGAAGCTTTGAGAATAGCAACTGTTAATTTAGATAGCAAACCTGCACCAGCTGGAGAAATGAAAGTTGTTTTAGGTCCTGGTTGGCCAGCAATATTAATTCATGAGGCAATCGGGCATGGACTAGAGGGAGATTTTAATAGAAAAAAAACCTCAGCTTTTCATAATTTAATGGGCCAAAAAGTTGCAAGTGAAGGAGTTACAATTATTGATGATGGCACAATTCATAATCGAAGGGGAAGTTTGACAATCGATGATGAGGGAACACCCACTGAAAAAACTGTTTTAATTGAAAATGGAATTTTAAAAAATTTTATGCAAGATCGATTAAATGCCAGATTGATGAATACTAGATCTACTGGTAGCGGAAGAAGAGAGAGCTACAAACATATCGTGCTACCAAGAATGAGAAACACAATCATGTTAAATGGAAAACAAACTCAAGATGAAATGATCAAATCTGTTGATAAAGGCATATTTGCAGTGAGTTTTGGAGGAGGTCAAGTGGATATTACCTCTGGAAAATTTGTTTTTAATTGTACAGAGGCATACGAAATTAATAATGGAAAAATTGGCGCTCCAATTAAAGGTGCTACATTAATTGGTGATGGTCCATCAATTCTAAAGGAAGTATCTATGGTTGGGAATGATATGATGTTAGATCCAGGAATTGGAACTTGTGGTAAAGCAGGACAGGGCGTACCAGTAGGTGTTGGTCAACCATCAATTTTGATAAATAAAATGACCGTTGGTGGAACCCAGCTTTAAGCATGGTAAAAGATCAAGAGTATTTAAAATCAAAAGCACAATATTGTTTAGAACTAGCAAAAAAAATTGGTGCTACTGATGCTAGTATAACTGTTGCAAATTCAATATCAGAAACTGTAAGTTTTAGAAACAAACTCTTAGATGAATCTAATAGATCAGATAGTTTAGCAATTAGTATTACAACATATATAGATAAAAAAAAATCTTCAATCTCATCATCTAACTTATTAGATAATAATTTAAAAACCTTAGTTGAGAAATGTGTTGAAACAACTAAGATAACACCAGAAGATGAAAACAACTCTTTACCTGATAAAGATTTATTAGCTAAAGAAATTAAAAA
>LIBV01000073.1 GCA_001438335.1 Pelagibacteraceae bacterium BACL5 MAG-120820-bin39 | reverse complement strand
TATATCGATGCTGGAGCAGAAATCATATTTCCAGAAGCACTTCACAATGAGAATGATTTTGAAAAAGTTAGAAAAGAACTTTCGTGCTATTTGTTAGCTAATATGACAGAATTTGGTAAATCAAAATTATTCAATTTTAAAGAATTAGAGAATTTTGGATATAATATTGTAATTTATCCAGTTACTACACAAAGACTTGCAATGAAGAGTGTTGAGGACGGTTTAAGAGACATTTATACTAATGGACATCAAAATAACATTATTGATAAAATGCAAACTAGAAAAAGATTATATGAATTAGTGGAATACGAAAAATATAATGCTTTAGATGAAAAAATTTATAATTTTAGTACTGAAGGACATGAATAATGAATGATGAAGTTAAAAAAGGCTTACTTGGAATAGTTGTAGATGAGACAGAAGTCTCAAAAGTAATGCCCGAAATAAACTCATTAACTTATAGAGGTTATGCTGCTCAAGACCTTTGTGCAGCCTGTAGATTTGAAGAAGTTGCTTATTTAATATTGAATAAAGATTTGCCCAACTCCATTCAACTTAAAAAATTTGAAAAAGAAGAAAGAGAAAATAGAGAGTTAACAAAAAATCTATACGAAATCATCAACCACATGCCAAAAAAATCACATCCTATGGATGTTGCAAGAACAGCTGTGAGTGTAATGGGACTAGAAGATAAAGAGACATCTAACTCTTCTCATGAAGCTAATATGAGAAAAGCTCTAAGAATTTTTGCAAAAACACCTACGGCTATTGCAGCTTTTTATAGAATTAGAAAAGGAAAAAAAATTATCAAACCTAAAAAAACTTTATCTTTTTCTGAAAACTTTTTTTATATGTGCTTTGGTAAAGTTCCAGAAAAAGAAATTGTAAAAGCTTTTGATGTTTCTTTAATTCTATACGCAGAACACAGCTTTAATGTTTCAACATTTACCGCCAGAACAATTACCAGTAGTCTTTCTGATATTCACGGCGCAATCACAGGAGCAATTGCTAGTCTTAAAGGACCTTTACATGGAGGAGCTAATGAAGAAGTGATGCACATGATGAAAAAAATTAAAAAACCTGAAAATGCATTAAAATGGATTAATGAAGCTTTGGATAAAAAACACGTGGTAATGGGCTTTGGTCATAGAGTTTATAAATCAGGAGACTCAAGAGTGCCTACTATGAGAGAATATTTTAAAAAAGTAGCAAAAATTAAAAAAGATAAAATATTCGAAAAGATTTACGATATTGTTGAAAAAGTTATGATTAAAAGAAAAAATATTTATCCAAATGTTGACTACCCTACTGGTCCAACATACCATTTGATGGGATTTGATACTGATTTTTTTACACCAATATTTGTTATTTCTAGGATTACTGGCTGGTCAGCACATATTATGGAACAACACGCAGCTAATAAATTAATCAGACCACTAGCAAAATACAAAGGCAGTACCCATAGAAAAGTACTGCAGTTAAATCAAAGATAATTTAACAATATTTAATTATAAGTTCATTAGAGCAGCAATTCCAAATGCGACTAATGTAAAAATCACTATTTCCATATTTTAACTAAACGCTTCTGTCCAAGTTCCTTGAGTTGATGCTTTAGAATACTCTGTAGATCTACCTTCAAAGAAGTTCATGTGTTCAACAGCATTTAACATTGTATCCAACCAAGTTAATGGGTTTTTATCAATATCATAAATTCTCTCTAAACCTAATTGATCTAATCTTCTATTAGCAATAAATCGAATATAATCTTTAATATTTTGAGCTGTTAAACCCTCCATTGGTCCCATTTGGAATGCTAAATCAATGAATGCATCTTCGTGTTCAATTATAGTTCTACACGCTTCATAGATTTCTTTTTTTAATTGTGGTGTCCATGTTTCTGGATTTTCATTAATAAAATCCTTAAATAATCTTATCATTGAATTACAATGCAATGTTTCATCTCTTACAGACCAAGTAACTATCTGGCCCATTCCCTTCATTTTATTATGTCTTGGGAAGTTTAATAAAATCGCAAAACTTGCAAATAATTGTAAACCTTCAGTAAAAGCGCTAAATACTGCAATAGTTTTGGCTATATCGTGGTTAGATTTTACATCAAAGCCTTGCATGTAATCATACTTATCTTTCATTTCTTTATATTTCATAAATGCAGAATATTCAGACTCTGGCATTCCAATCGTATCAAGTAAATGAGAGTATGCTGCAATGTGAACTGTTTCCATTGAAGCAAAAGCTGACATCATCATTAAAACTTCTGTAGGTTTAAATACATTCATGTAATGACGAATATAACAATTACTCACTTCAACATCGGCTTGAGTAAAAAATCTAAAAATTTGTGTTAATAAATTTTTTTCCGATGCACTTAAATTTTTCTGCCAATCTCTAACATCATCACCAAGTGGCACTTCTTCAGGCAGCCAATGAATTCTTTGTTGCGTTAACCAAGCATCATAACACCAAGGATATCTAAAAGGTTTGTAAACTGGATTACTGACTAATAAACCATTATTATTTTTTTTTGGTTGTTTAATTTCGTTAATTATTTTTTCTGCTACTGACATGATAAACACTCCTCGTATTCTGGTTCGCTACTTGTATTTGGTTTAGTTTTATAAACATTTGCTAAAATATCTGTAGATTTTGCATCATTAATATTTTCAGCTCTTTGAATTGATTTTGATCTACAGTAATAAAGACTCTTTAAGCCTTTCTTCCATGCATCAAAATGAATTTTGTGTAATTCTCTTTTATGAACATCAGCCGGTAAAAATAAATTTATTGATTGAGCTTGTGATATGTAAGGAGTTCTGTCCCCACTCAACTCAACAATCCATGCTTGGTTTAATTCAAACGCAGTTTTAAAAACATCTTTTTCTAACTCAGTTAAAAAATCTAAATGAGAAACTGATCCTTGATTGGTAGTGATAGTTGACCAAACTTCGTCATTATTTTTTCCGTGCTTTTCAAGAATTTCTTCAAGATATCTATTTCTAACGTTAAACGATCCTGACAAAGTTTTATGAGTATAACTATTCGCAGCAACCGGTTCCACTCCTGGAGAAGCTCCACCACAAATAATTGAAATAGAGGCTGTTGGTGCTATTGCAGTTTTGTTAGAAAATCTCTCTTTATAGCCATAATCAGCTGCATCAGGACAAGGGCCTCTTTCTTCAGCTAAGTCTTTTGATGCTTGATTAACTTTTTCATAAATATGTTTAAAAATTTTTTTATTCCAAGCTTTTGCCATTACCGACTCAAGTGGAATTCTTTGTTTTTGTAAATATGAGTGAAATCCCATCACACCTAGTCCAACACTTCTTTCTCTTTCTGCAGAATATTTAGCATCTTTAAATTGATCAGGTGCTTTATTGATAAAATCAGATAATACATTGTCTAAAAATCTCATTACATCACTGATAATTAATTCATCATCTTTCCACTCATCGTATTTCTCTAAATTTAAAGAAGAAAGACAACATACTGCTGTTCGATCTCTACCATCTTTATCTATTCCTGTTGGTAAGGTTATTTCACTACAAAGGTTTGATGTTTTAACAGTTAAGTTTGCTAATTTATGATGCTGTGGAATTTGTCTATTAACAGTATCGATATAAATTATATAAGGTTCACCTGTTTCTATTCTTGCAGTTAATAATCTAATCCATAAATTTCTTGCAGAGATAGTTTGTTGTATCGAACCATCTGCAGGACTTTTTAACGCCCACTGCTCATCTGTTTCTACCGCACGCATAAAAGCATCTGAAACTAAAACACCATGATGTAAGTTTAATGCTTTTCTATTCGGGTCTCCACCTGTTGGTCGTCTCATTTCAATAAATTCTTCTATTTCAGGATGATCAATTGGTAAATAACATGCTGCAGATCCTCTTCTTAAAGAACCTTGGCTTATTGCCATGGTTAAAGAATCCATCACTTTAATAAATGGAATTATTCCAGATGTTTTTCCAACTTTACCAATTTTTTCACCTATTGATCTTAAGTTGCCCCAATAACTTCCTATTCCCCCACCTTTTGCAGCTAACCAAACATTCTCACTCCAAAGGTCAAGTATGCCACCTAAGCTATCTGAAGCTTCATTTAAAAAACATGAAATCGGTAAACCTCTTTTAGTTCCGCCATTTGATAAAACTGGAGTTGCTGGCATAAACCAAAGGTTGCTAATATAATTATAAATTCTTTGTGCATGTAAATTGTCATCAGAGTACGTACTTGCAACTCTTGCAAACAAATCTTGATAAGATTCGTTATGTCCTAAGTATCTGTCTTTTAAAGTTGCTTTACCAAAATCTGTTAGGTTTGCATCTCGAGAACGATCAATTTTGATGATAATCCCTTTATCATTTTGAAATAATTCGGTGTCATTGCTTAAAGAAAAAAGGTCTGGTCTCTTGTCTTTTAAAACTTCGTTAGTATTAGGGCTATATTCATAGACAGCTTTCTTTAGTGCTTGAGATAGAATCTTATTCATAATTGTTTATTATATTTTGTTATTTTGGCTTAAACAACTATATGTTGTATGCACAAAGTGTTGATATACTATATAAATTATAAATCAACAGAACATTTATAGAACAGTAAAAAAAAAATTCAATAAAAAAATAAAAATAAATGTAAGAAAGTAAGTCATGGTAACAAACATAAAAATAGATCCTTATGGTTTTAGAGAATATGACGCGCGATGGTTGTATGGGAAAGATATTAACTCACAAGGGATAGAGAATCTTGGCAAAGGATTCGGCACACAAATTATAAATCATACAAAAAAAAATAATCCGAGAGTAATAGTTGGACATGATTATAGATCTTATAGTGAA
>LIBV01000072.1 GCA_001438335.1 Pelagibacteraceae bacterium BACL5 MAG-120820-bin39 | reverse complement strand
AAAAAATTCCAACTAAAAAACCAATAAAAGCAATCGTATAACTAGCTGATTGTAAATTTAATTTATTTGGTAAAATATTAATGAGTGAGTATTGTGATGGTATAAAGTTTGCTACCAAATTAGTTGAACCTGATGCAAGAATAATGAATATTAAAGCAATAACAGTTATTTGCAAATTATCGAATTTACCAATTATATCAGTTGGATTTGTAAATATTTTATCAATTGCGTCTGGACCTTGTTTTAAGAAAATATCAGATCCAACAACGATAAAAAGTGCAAAAAAAGAAAAGATAATTAAATTAAAAATTAAACCAAAGTTTCCTTTTTTTAATTGATCTTTATCTTGTGTATATCTTGCTATATCTCCAAAACTTACAATAATTATAGAAAAATAAGCAAAAATAGTTCCCGTTACTGTTAATAATGGATTGAGATTTTCTAACTTGAAGAAATTCTCAAATACAAAAACGTTAGCAAAAGAACTAACTATTAATTTTACATCAGTTAAAAGTATAATTAAAAAAAATATTAACATTCCAGCATAAACAATAAGTCCCGAAAAGTTTATAATCTTTCTATTAAAATTTATCCCAACACTAAATAAAATTGTTTGTAAAATGATTGCTATAGAGAATGCAAACCAATCAATAATATTTAACCCTAAAAAAAAGAATAAAAATAAATCTTGATCTAATATAGTGTTGTCAAAAGAAAATAAAGAAATTCTAATTATATAACCTAATGCTTTTGATATAAAATATGTTTGAATGCCAAACATAAAAATTCCAACTAGACTCCTAATCAAGCCAAATAATTTTGCACCTCTAAAACCTAAAGCGCTCCTTAAAATAACTACAAAAGGTAAACCGTGTTTTTGAGATGGAATTGAAATTAGATTAATAAAAAAATAAACCAATATTGAACCAAAAAGCGATCCGATAAAGACCACTAATGAGTTTAAATTATAGATTAAATATAAAGAAGTTATTAATGAAAAAGCAATAATACTTTGAATATTGACGCTCCAAAAATAAAATAAATCTTTCCAAGTCCAATTTTTATAATTTGGGTTTGCCGTAACCAATTCCCAATTTTTAAGAGTATTTTTATCTTTGTGTTGATTCACAAAAATTATAATAAACTAATAATTTCTACTGTCCATAAAGATAGGCTGGTAACCACAATGCAATCTGTGGAAATATTATTATTAACACTAATCCAATAACTTGGATTACCATAAACTGCATCATTCCATAATAAATGTCTTTAAGATCCCACTCAGGTACTACACCTTTTAAAAAGTAAGCTGATAAAGCAACAGGTGGTGAGAGCCAGGCCGTTTGTAAATTGACAGCTACTAAAATAGCAAACCAAGTAAGATTAAATCCTAATGCTTCAATTAATGGAAGTATAATTGGCACAATAATCATTACAATAGGTACCCATTCTAGTGGCCAGCCTAATAAAAAAATCATAGCCATTACTAGTGCAAGGATTAGATATTTATTCATTTCTAAACCTAATAAAAATTCTGTAAGTAACATCGGAGTACCTAATCTAGAAAAAACAGCTCCAAAAAAATTTGATGCTGCAACCAAGACCATAATTAAAGCAGAAATTTCTAAAGTTTTAACAAGTGAGTCTTGTAATTTTTTAAAAGTAAGTTTTTTATAAGCTAGAGCTAGTAACAATGAACCTAATGCTCCACAACCAGCAGCTTCAGTGGGTGTTGCAAACCCAAATAAAATACTTCCTAATGCTGCAAAAACTAATGCAGCTGGAGGCACTAACCCTAAAAAAAATTCGATCCATACAGCTTTTATACTTGTTGCTCTTAGTTCGGGTGGTAAGGCTGGTCCTAATTTTGGATTAATCCAACATCTAATCGTAGTATAAGAGGCATATAAAACTGCTAATAATATTCCTGGAATAATTGCAGCAGCAAATAAATCTGTGACAGGTATCTCCATTATTGGCCCCATTACTACAAGCATAATACTTGGAGGTATTAATATTCCCAATGTTCCACCTGCTGTGATAGTGCCTGCAGCCAATCTCACATCGTATCCAGATTTGTTCATAGACTTTGCGGCCATGATTCCTAAAATTGTAACTGAAGCACCAACTATTCCAGTCGCAGCTGCAAAAACGACTGAAACAAATAAAACTGCATAATATAATGAACCTCTAACCTTAGCTAATATCAATTGAAAAGCTGAAAATAATCTTTCCATTAATCCAGCTTGCTCCATCATAATTCCCATAAAAACAAAAAGCGGAACAGCGGCGAGTGTTTGTTCAGTCATGACCATGGAAAACTGTAAGGTCATTAAGTAAAAAACCAGTTTACCAAATCCAAGATAACCAAAAACAAAACCTAAAAAAATTAATGTAAATGAAATTGGAAAACCAACAAATATAGAAAAAAGCATCACCCCAATTAAAACAAATCCAAGCAATGCTGGATCAATAAATTCAGCTAACATCTAATCATCTTCTCCTGGCCATTGCCCTTTAGTGGCAGCCCAATAACTTTTTAGTAATTCTGAAATTCCTTGAACAAGTAAAAAAACTATACCTAACCATAGACATGCTTTTATTGGCCACATATATGGCATCCAAGCTGTGTCCATTCCTTTTTCACCTCTCATGATTGACTCTTGAACAAATCCTGTTGTCATATAGAGAAATACAATAAGTCCAGGAAAATAAAATAATAGGTAAAGCCAAAAATCTATTAAACCTTGAGTTTTTGTTTTAAAATTTCTATATAAAAAATCAGCTCTAATATGTACACCTTTAGATAAAGCATAACCTGCACCCAACATAAATAATGCACCATACATAAATCTACTCATGTCATAAGCCCACATAGTTGGCGCATTAAAAAGTTTTCTAGCAAAAACTTCATAAGTCATTGCAAGGATTAGAGGAATAGTGATCCAGCAAACAGTATTACCGATCCATTTATTTGATAAATCAATTTTTGTAATTGATGACGCCATCCATTTAGGCATATTTTTTGGCATTTTTGCAGAACCGTCCCTTCTTTCTGCAATCATTTCATCTGAAATATCTAGTTTAAGCTTTTTGAATGTTTTTTTAGGCTTATAATTTTTAGGCATATTCAAAATAGTTATATCAAAGCGGGTAAAATATACCCGCTTTGAAAATCAATAATATTTGAATTATTTTAATGTTTCTGCGTGAGCCATTCCTAGCTTAGCATTAGACATTTGAGATCCAGACCAAAATGGTACCGCAATATCAGCAAATGCTTTTTGAGAATCCCATACTTTTTTAAAGAATGCATTCTCTGCAGCATTTTTTTCTAAACTCGCTTTTGCAGCAGCCATATACTCTGGAAAATAATCAGCAGGAGTATCGTGAAGGATAACACCATGCTTAGTTGTAAGCTCAGCAAGAGCTTTTCCATTTTCGTATATTCTGTAACTCATTGATTTTGAAAGTGATGCATTGGCAGCAACTTCTAAAGCTTTTTTCTCAATAGCAGACATTTTTTTATATTTGCTACCATTAATATAGAAATCAGCATTTACTACTACTTGGTGTAAACCTTGTAGATAGTAATGTTTTAGAACTTTTTGGAAACCAAATACCATATCAGGTTTTGGACAACACCATTCTGCAGCATCAATAGTTCCTGCTTCAAGAGCTGGTAGAATATCTCCACCACCCATTGCTACAGAAGCTACACCAATATCTTTATAAGTTTGACCAGGAATTCCAGGAGGAGTTCTGAACTTATATTTTCTAAAGTCAGCCATACTATTAATTGGTTCTTTGAACCAACCTAAAGCTTCAGGGCCTACTGGTTGTAACATAAATCCTTTTATGTCTCTTCCCATTTCAATCCATAGTTGGTCATAAAGTTCTTTACCACCAGCATATTGAAACCAAGATAAGAAAGCGATATTATCAATACCTACACCAGCACCCGCAACTGGAGAACCGAATAACATTGCTGCCGGATGATCACCTGACCAGTAATGTGTCCAAGCAAAGCCACAATCGATTAGTCCTTTGTCAACAGCATCTAAAGTTTCTTTCACACCTACAACTGAACCTGTTGGCATAATTTCAAACTTAAGTGAACCTTGAGTTAGCTCAGTAACTGTATCTGTAAAGTCTTTCAACATTACCACTTCATCAGCTTTTGCACTAATCACGGTTTGACACTTAAGAGTTTGAGCAGAATTCGCTCCAGTAACTGTCATGACAGTTAAAAGAAGAGATCCTACTAATAACGATAATATTTTTTTCATATTATTATATTTCCTCTCTCGTTTGTTTTTTAAAAAAAACATCATCACAAAAACATGAGTAATTAACAAGCACTTTATTCTGACATTATTGATAAAAACTTCAGTAATACTAGTATTTTTTTTTTTTAATTATATAAAACAATTCTAATGGAGAATTTTGATTATATTATTTTAGGAGCTGGATCTGCTGGTTGCGTGCTCGCAAATAGGCTAAGTGCTAATCCCAATAACAAAGTTTTATTATTAGAAGCTGGAGGAAAAGATACCTATCCATGGATTCACATTCCAGTTGGATACTTTAAAACAATGCATAATCCAAAAGTAGATTGGTGTTTTAAAACTGAGCCAGATGAAACAATGAATAATAGATCAATCAGATACCCAAGAGGTAAAACCTTAGGAGGTAGTTCTTCTATAAATGGACTTTTGTGGATTAGGGGTCAAAAAGAAGATTATAATATTTGGAGACAATTAGGCAATACAGGTTGGAGTTGGGAAGATGTTTTACCTTTCTTTTTAAAATCCGAAAATAATGAACTTGGTAAAAGTGAATTTCATAATGACAGCGGTCCAATTACAGTTGCCAATAAAAAAATTAATCTAAAACTACTTGATGAATTTCAAAATGCTGCAGAGGAATATGGTATTCCAAAAACAAATGATTTTAATACTGGAGATAACTTTGGTGTAGGTTTTTTTCAATTCACTACAAGCTTTAATAAACCT
>LIBV01000071.1 GCA_001438335.1 Pelagibacteraceae bacterium BACL5 MAG-120820-bin39 | reverse complement strand
AAATGATAATCGTGTTTTTTTTCTGCTGACATATTTCTAATTATGATTGTTTGTAATAATCTGTCGAGAAAAAAGTATATGACATAGTAACATCTTCTAAATTTTTAGTTGTAGCATCATTAACCATCTCCGGATCTAAATAAAAAGTCATAACATAAGTGGCTTTTTCTCCAGCTTTTAACTCTTGCTTTTCAAAACAAAAACAACCAAGTTTATTGTAATATTTACCAAAGCTTGCAGGCGAAACATTAAAGCTCGCTACCCCAGACGATGGTTCATTACCATAATTTTCTACCACAAATTCTATTTTATTAACCTGACCCACTTTTACATCCATAACATTTATTTTAGCTTTAAAATTCCATGGAAGATTATTGACATTAGTATCAAATCTAACGCTAACAATTTTATCTAAAACAACTGCTGGAGCTTGTTTTGAGATTTGTGTAGTACCACCAAAGCCAGTAACTCTACAAAAAATATCATACAAAGGCACTGCTGCAAATGAAAGCCCGAGCATTAAAAAGAAAATTCCAGCAAGCAGAACAGGTGTTAATGTTTTATTTTTAATCATAGTGGTCTGTCAAAAACTCCAACATTGTAAAGAGTAAACAAAAATAAAAAAACCATAAATGCTAAAATAGCTATAGCTGTTAAAATGTTTTTTCTTTTTGTTTTTCTATCTGGAGTTATCATAAAATTTTATCTATTAAAAAAAGCACAAATACTAAAAAAAGATACAATATTGAATATCCAAAAATTGATTTAGCTTTTTTTGCATTAAATTTATTCTTTTTAAATTTATAAAGTTCATAACATAAATAATTGTAATACAAAGTAAGAATTAAAGATGGAACTAAAAAAATTAAACCTACAAAATTTATTGCATAAGGAAAAATAATAACTGGCAACATCAAAAGAGAATAAACAAAGATATTTAGTTTTGTGCTTTGAATTCCATTAGTAAGAGGTAACATTGGTATTTTGGCTTTTTTATAATCATCTGATTTGTACAAACTTAATGCCCAAAAATGTGAAGGAGTCCAAAAAAATATAATTAAAAAGAACGCTATTGGCTCAATGGAAATAGAATTCGTTGCAATTGTCCAACCAATTACAGGTGGTAATGCACCGGCTATTCCACCAATTACAATGTTTTGTGGAGTTTTTCTCTTAAGCCAAATTGTATAAACAAAAACATAAAATAAAATTGTAAAAAGTAATAAACCAGCTGAAATTCTATTGGCAAAATAGTCCAGTGTAATTACTGAAACTATAGATAAAGTAACTCCTAATATTAATGCTTGGTTTTTATTTACTTTTCCTGCTGGAATAGGTCTTAAGCAGGTTCTGGTCATAAGCGCATCTAGGTCAGATTCATACCACATGTTTAAAGCTCCTGCTGCACCAGCACCAAGAGATACTAATAGAATACCAATTATTGCGTCTTTATTTGGAATTACATTTGGTGCAGTTAATAATCCAACAGCACAGGTAAATATCACCAGAGACATTACTCTTGGCTTCATTAACTTAAAGAGTTCAGAAAAATTAAATAAATCTTCCTGACTTAAGTTTTTAGTCTTTGACCTAAAATTTTCCATTATTCTTGATGCTTAAAACTCTTAGCTATGAGATTTTTGTGCACCCTCATTATCTTCAAATTTTGGCAACTCATCAAAAGTATGAAAATTTGGTGGAGATGGAACAGTCCACTCTAATGTTGTGGCACCTTCACCCCATGGATTTTGAGCTGCAGCTTTCTTTTTTGAAAATGAATATATTAGATTTGCAAAAAACACCACAAGTCCTGCGACTGCAATATATGAACCAATTGATGACACATAGTTCCATCCAGCAAATGCATCTGGATAATCTGCATATCTTCTTGGCATACCCGCTAATCCTAAAAAATGTTGAGGGAAGAATACTAAATTCACTCCAATAAAAGTTAACCAAAAATGTAATTGCCCCATCCATTCTGAATACTCATACCCAGACATTTTACCAAACCAATAATAAAACCCTGCAAATATTGCAAACACTGCACCTAGTGAAAGGACATAATGAAAGTGAGCAACAACATAATAAGTGTCATGCATAGCTGTATCAACACCAGCATTTGCTAGAACAACTCCTGTTACACCACCTACTGTAAATAAAAATATAAAGCCTAACGCCCATACCATTGGAGTTTTAAAAGAAATTGATCCACCCCACATCGTTGCTATCCAAGAAAATATTTTAATTCCTGTTGGAACTGCAATAATCATTGTGGCTGCTAAAAAATATGCTTTTGTATCAGTGCTTAATCCCACTGTGTACATATGGTGAGCCCAAACAACGAAACCTACCACACCAATTGCAACCATTGCATATGCCATTCCCAAATAACCAAACACTGGTTTCTTAGAAAATGTTGAAACGATATGACTTATCATTCCAAAGCCTGGTAAAATTAAAATATAAACTTCTGGGTGACCAAAAAACCAAAATAGATGTTGAAATAAAACTGGATCACCTCCGGTTTGTGCATCAAAAAATGCAGTTCCAAAATTTCTATCTGTTAAAAGCATTGTTATCGCTCCAGCAAGTACTGGTAAAGATAACAACAATAAGAATGCAGTAACTAAAATTGACCAAGCAAACAATGGCATTTTATGCAAAGTCATTCCTGGAGTTCTCATATTCAAAATTGTAGTAATAAAATTAACCGCTCCTAAAATTGATGAAGCTCCAGCTAAGTGTAAACTTAAAATAGCTAAATCCATTGCAGGTCCTGGTTGACCGGCTTTAGATGATAGAGGAGGATAAATAGTCCAACCACCTCCTACTCCTTGAGCACCTGGAGGGCCATCTACAAAAATTGATAAAATTAATAACGTTAATGAAACCGGTAACAACCAAAATGAAATATTATTCATTCTTGGAAATGCCATATCTGGTGCACCAATCATAATTGGAACAAACCAATTTCCAAATCCACCTATCATCGCTGGCATCACCATAAAGAAAATCATAATTAAACCATGACCAGTAACTAAAACATTATACAAATGATAATTTCCACCCAAGATACCATCACCAGGATGCATTAATTCTATTCTCATCAAAACAGAAAATAGAGTTCCAATAATTCCTGCAACAATTGCAAAAATTAAATACATCGTTCCTATGTCTTTATGATTTGTGGAATACGCCCATCTTTTCCAACCTGTTGGCGTATGATGATCGTCGTGTGATGCTGTTTGTGTATACATAATTATTTTCTCGCTAGTTTTTTAAATTGATCTTCTTCTAATGGTTCTTTTGCAAATTTTATTTTTGCACCCATTAACCACTCTTGGTAGTCCTCTTCTGAGACTACTCTTACTGTAATTGGCATAAATGCATGTTTAATTCCACAGAGTTCAGAGCATTGACCATAATAAGTTCCAATTTTTTCTGCTTTAAACCATGTTTCATTTATTCTTCCCGGAACTGCGTCTCTTTTAACTCCAAAAGATGGAAGTGCCCAAGCGTGAAGAACATCGTTTGCAGTGATCAATACCTTAACTACTTTATTAACAGGAACAACTACTTCATTATCTACAGCTAGTAATCTTGGTTGGTTTTCCTTAAGATCTTTATCTGCCACCATGTAAGATTCAAAAATTATATTTTCATCAGGATATTCATATCCCCAGTACCATTGGTACCCAATAGCTTTAACTGTTACATCTGCTTTAGGAATTGCGTCTTGCTTATATAAAATTTTAAATGATGGAACAGCCATTACTATTAAAATTAAACACGGTATTAATGTCCACAATACCTCAACAGCCACATTGTGTGTTCTTTTAGATGGATTAGGATTTCTTGATGCTCGAAATCTTATACACGCATAAACCATTAAAAATAAAACAAATGCACTTATTGCAATTATAATAGGTAATAAAAGTTTATCATGAAAATTCACAATTTCCCTCATGGACTGAGATGCTGCATCTTGAAAACTTAATTGCCAATTTTTTGGCTGATTAGCAAAGGTCTCGGTTGCTGAAAATAGAGCTATAATTGTTAAAAAATATTTTTTCATTTAAGATGTATATAAAGCTCTTTTTAAAAAATTACACTTTTGTTTTCGCGACAATTTATCAAAAAATTGCATAATTTACGATCGAAATTGCAGAAATAACTGCAGTTTCTGATCTCAATATATTTTCATTAATTTTTATCGGCTGAACGCCTTTATATGAGAGAATCTTTTGTCTTTCACTTTCAGAAAAATCACCCTCAGGACCAATGATTATACAAATAGGTTTTTCAGATAATTTAAAAGCATCTATTTTTGAATTTTTTGAATTCAGGTCAGTAAAAATTAATTCAAAATTATTTAAAGTTAAAAATTCATCTAAAGTTTTTGGATCTTCGATACTGGGTATTATCAATCTGTTAGATTGTTCCGAAGACTCTATAATAACTTTGTTCAATCTTTCCTTATTAATTTTTCTAACTACAGTTCTATCAAAAATTATTGGAAAAAATTTTGTGACCCCAAGTTCTGTTGCTTTTTGAATCATGAAATTAAAATAATTAGATTTAATTGGAGAGAAAGCTAACCAAAGTTCTTTTCTATTTTCTTTTTGTCTAAGTTGTTTGGTAACTTTAAACTCAACAATAGATTTAGAAATATTCAAAATTTTTGCTTCCCATTCACCATTGTTATTAAACAATGAAATATTATCTCCAATCTTTAGTCTCATTACTTTTGTTAGATAATGTGATTGAGATTTATCAAGTTTATCACTTAAATTTAAAGATAGATTTTCTAAAAAGAATAATCGAATATTGCTCATTTATGTTAAGTTAGTTTATGAAAAATATTAAAGCAATAATTTTTGATGCCTACGGCACTTTGTTTGATGTCAATTCAGCTGCAAAAAAATGTAAAGAAAAAATTGGTGATAAGTGGGAAGGATTTGCAAACTATTGGCGAACTACTCAGCTAGAATACACCTGGCTTAGAAGTATGATGGGTAGACATAAAAATTTTTGGCAAATTACTGAGGATAGCTTGGACAAATCAATGAAAG
>LIBV01000070.1 GCA_001438335.1 Pelagibacteraceae bacterium BACL5 MAG-120820-bin39 | reverse complement strand
CCCATATCAACAATATAATCAGCAGTTTTTATAACATCTAAATTGTGTTCAATAACTACCACTGTATTACCTAAAGCAACAAAAGTATGAAGAATCTCTAACAATTTTTTAATGTCATGCTGGTGTAAACCTGTAGTAGGTTCATCCAATATATACATGGTTCTGCCAGTAGATCTTTTAGATAATTCTTTTGCAAGCTTTATTCTCTGGGCCTCGCCACCAGATAGGGTAGTTGCTTGCTGTCCTATTTTTATATAACCCAAACCAACTTTTTTTAAGGTTAATAATTTAGTCTTGATATTTGATATGTTTTCAAAATATTCACAACCTTCATCTACTGTCATATTGAGAACATCAGCTATACTTTTGTCTTTGAACTTAATTTCCAAAGTTTCTCTATTATATCTAGTACCTTTGCATTCATCACATTGAATATAAACATCTGGTAAAAAATGCATCTCATAGGTTATTACACCATCACCCTCACAAGCTTCACATCGACCGCCTCTAACGTTAAAAGAAAATCTACCTGGTTTGTATCCCCGAGTTTTAGATTCTGGTAAAGCTGTAAACCAATCTCTTATTGGTCCAAAAGCCCCCGTATAGGTTGCTGGGTTGGATCTGGGTGTTCTTCCAATAGGTGATTGATCTATATCAATAATTTTATCTATAAGCTCAGTACCCTTAAATCCCTTGAAAGGTTTAGGTATTTTTCGAGATTTATTATTATTCAAGGTTAAATTAAGAGCGTTATAAAGTGTTTGTAGTACAAGAGTAGATTTTCCACTTCCAGAAACTCCTGTGACACAAGTTAAACTTCCTAGAGGTATTTTTAAATTTACATTTTGTAAATTATTTCCAGTTGCACCAGAAATTTCTAAAAATCTACCATTTTTAGCCAATCTTCTTTTTTGAGGAACATTGATTTTAAATTTGTGAGATAAATATTTCCCAGTAATACTATCTTTGCTATTAATTATATCTTTTATAGTTCCTTCAGCCACAACTTGTCCACCTTTGCTTCCTGCTTCCGGACCTAGATCAATTATATGGTCAGCATTTTCCATGGTTTCAGTATCATGCTCAACTACGATAACTGTATTTCCTAAATCTCTTAATCTTTTTAAAGCACTAATTAGTTTAACATTATCTTTTTGATGTAAGCCAATTGAAGGTTCATCTAAAACATATAAAACTCCAGTTAAACCTGAACCAATTTGAGAAGCTAATCTAATTCTTTGTGCTTCACCACCAGAAAGAGTACCTGACTCTCTCGAAAGGGTAAGATAATCCAGGCCTACATTTAATAAAAAATTTAATCTTTCATTTATTTCTTTTAAGATGTGTTCTGCTATTTTTAATTGTCTTGGGTCCAAAGATTTGTTTAAACTTTTAAACCACTCTGAGGCATCTAAAATAGATTTTTCTGTAACTTCACTTATATGTAATCCGTCAATTTTAACACAAAGCGCTTCATCTTTAAGCCTGTGTCCATTACATCTTTCACATTTAGTATCTGATTGGTATTGAGCTATTTCCTCTCTTTTCCAATCACTATCAGTTTCAAGATATCTTCTTTCTAAATTATTTATTACTCCTTCAAATGTTTTTTTATGTGAATATTTTTCATACCCATCATCATAGTTAAATTTAATTTCTTCATCATCGGATCCATAAAGAATAATATCTTTAATTGTTTTAGGTAATTTGTTCCATTTTTCATCTAAAGAAAAATTATAATGTTTAGCAATAGAAGCTAAAGTTTGTGCGTAATAAAGTGTGGTCGTTTTTGCCCATGGTTCAATAGCTCCATCTGCTATGCTTTTTTTTTCATTTGGTACCACTAAGTTAGGATCAACATTTAATTTAACACCTATTCCTTCACATTCTTCACATGCACCAAATGGACTATTAAAAGAAAATAATCTAGGTTCTATTTCTTCAATTGTAAAACCACTTTCAGGACATGCAAATTTTGTAGAAAAAATTAATTTCTCAGTTTTTCTAAATTTAGCTGGTAAAGTTTCATCTTCGTATTCAACAAAAACTAATCCATTAGCTAAATTTACGGCAGACTCTATACTTTCAGCTAATCTATTTCCTAAAGAGGAATTTAAAACAATTCTGTCTACTAAAACTGAAATATCATGATTTACTTTTTTGTTTAGTTCGGGGACTTTATCAACTTCATAAACAACATCATCTATTTTAATTTTTCTAAAACCACGTTTTTTATATCCTAATATGTCTTTCTTATATTCTCCTTTTCGACCTCTAACCACAGGAGCATAAAGATAGATCGTAGCTTTTTTTGGTAATTCTTTAATCTTATCAACTATTTGAGTGATCGTTTGAGAGGTGATTGGTTTACCTGTAAATGGAGAGTAGGGTATGCC
Organism: Pelagibacteraceae bacterium BACL5 MAG-120820-bin39; assembly: GCA_001438335.1. Classification (GTDB taxonomy): domain Bacteria; phylum Pseudomonadota; class Alphaproteobacteria; order Pelagibacterales; family Pelagibacteraceae; genus Pelagibacter. The sequence continues at coordinate 2,746 of LIBV01000070.1, read as the reverse complement.
TGCTCTTGCGTATAATACTCTCATGTAATCATAAATTTCAGTTACTGTTGCAACGGTAGATCTTGGATTCTTTGAAGTATTTTTTTGTTCAATTGAAATGGCAGGACTTAATCCTTCTATTAAATCAACATTTGGTTTTTTCATTTTATCTAAAAATTGTCTAGCGTAAGCAGAAAGACTTTCTACATATCGCCTTTGACCTTCAGCATAAATTGTATCAAATGCTAATGATGATTTTCCAGACCCAGATAGACCCGTTATGACGACAAATTTGTCCTTAGGAACTTCTAAAGAAATATTCTTTAAATTATGTTCTTTAGCACCCTTGATAACTATCTTTTTGATCATAATTCTAGTTGCTTTGAATTAATAAAATTAATATTCAGAGTAAATTGTGATATAAATATAAATTAATTAAATAACAAATAATAAATATTATGTCTGGAAGTTTAAATAAAGTATTATTAATTGGTCGTTTAGGCGCAGACCCTGAAATTAAACAAATGGTAAACGGCAAAAGTGTAGCAAGATTAAGTCTTGCAACAAGTCAAACATGGAAAGATAAAAATACAGGTGAAAAAAAAGAAAAAACAGAATGGCACCGAATAGTTGTATTTAATGATGGACTTGTAAATGTTGTGCAACAGTATTTAAAAAAAGGTGCTCAAATTTATGTTGAGGGTCAACTTACGACTAGAAAATGGAAAGATGAACAATCTGGTCAAGATAAATATTCTACTGAAATTGTAATCCAAGGATATAATTCTTCACTTACTATGTTGGGTGGCGGAAGCACTGGTGGTGGAATTCAAAATGATACTACTCAATCATCTAATAATATCGAAGACTCTTCTCAAGTTTCTAGTGATATGGATGATGAAATTCCATTTTAATTTCTATGCAGAAATCTGAAGTACCTAAAGAGAATAAGATAAAATTAATTTCGATGCATGACGAGATGAGCTCGTCATATTTATCTTATGCAATGAGTGTTATCGTAAGTAGAGCACTTCCTGACATTAGAGATGGTTTAAAGCCTGTTCATAGAAGAATTTTGTTTGCTATGTATAAAGGTGGCTATGATTGGTCAAAACAATTTAGAAAATCTGCAAGAATTGTTGGGGATGTTATTGGTAAATATCACCCTCATGGTGATCAATCTGTCTATGATGCATTAGTTAGAATGGTACAAGATTTTTCCATGAGTTTACCTTTAGTTGAAGGTCAAGGAAACTTTGGATCAATAGATGGAGACCCTGCAGCTGCAATGAGATATACAGAAACTAGATTATCTAAAGTTTCTCAATATTTAATTGATGATATAGAAAAAAATACTGTTTCTTACAAAAGTAATTACGATGAAACAGAAAAAGAGCCCTCAGTTTTACCTGCACAATTTCCAAATCTTCTAGTTAATGGTGCTGGTGGTATTGCGGTAGGTATGGCCACGAGTATCCCCCCTCACAATCTTGGTGAGATTATAGATGGAACACTAGCTCTAATAGAAGATAAAGATATTAAAATTAAAGATTTAATGAAGCATATACCAGGTCCAGATTTTCCAACTGGTGGAGTGATAATTGGTAAAGATATAATTAAACAAGGTTATAATCATGGGAGAGGTTCATTTAAAATTAGAGGTGAAATATCAGTAGAGAGCTCAAAAAGTGGTAGAGACAGATTAGTAATTACTTCAATTCCATATCAGGTGAATAAATCAATATTAAATGAAAGAATAGCTCAATTAGTTAGAGAAAAGAAAATAGAGGGAATTAAAGATATTAGAGATGAGTCTAATAGAGAGGGTATCAGAGTAGCTATTGATTTAAGAAATGGTGTTGAACCTGAAACTATTAAAAGACAGTTATATAAAAATACTCAAATCGAGAGTTCATTTGGATTTAATACATTGGCGATTGTTGATGGCAAACCCAAAACATGTAACTTAAAAGAATTTTTATCAAATTTTTTAACTTTCAGAGAAGATGTTGTAATTAAAAAAACAAAATTTGATCTTCAAAAAGCAGAAGAGAGAGCACATATTTTAATAGGTCTATCTGTATCCGTTGAAAATTTAGATAAAATTATAAAGATAATTAGATCTTCAAAAACTCCTGATGATGCAAAAAAATCAATAATGAGTACAAAATGGAAGATTGATAAATCAAAAAAAATTATTTCATTAATTGAAGATAAGAGTGCAAAAGGTCTCTATTCATTAAGCGAACCTCAGGTAGTAGCTATTTTAGAATTAAGACTTCAAAAATTAACTGCTTTAGGTATCAATGAAATTGAAGTCGAAATTAAAAAATTAGCTGAATTAATATCTAAATATAAGAAGATTATTTATTCTAAAAAAGAACTTTTAAAAGTGATCAGTGATGAATTAAAAAATATCAAAGAAAAATTTGCAGTTCCAAGACGAACAAAAATAATTGATGCAGTACTTAATTATGACATTGAAGAAACAATTCAAAAAGAGTCTGTAATTATTACAGTTACACTTCAGGGTTATATTAAAAGAGGATCCCTAGATAATGTTAAACAGCAAAAAAGAGGTGGAAAAGGTAAGACGGGTATTACTACAAGAGATGAAGATTCTGTTGTACAAACTTTGTCTGTCGATACACACACTTCGGTTCTATTTTTTTCAACAGAAGGTTTAGTCTACAAAGTGAAAGCTTGGAAAATACCTGAAGGATCATCTTCTTCTAAAGGGAAATCACTCTTTAACATTTTACCACTG
>LIBV01000069.1 GCA_001438335.1 Pelagibacteraceae bacterium BACL5 MAG-120820-bin39 | reverse complement strand
GCAGCTTTTAGAGCATCTAATCCATTTAATAAATGAACGGTAGCATAGCTTACATTTAATTTTTCTAAAGATTTAATAGATTCTATTAATGTATTTTTGATATCAAAAAATTTTGCATCATAAAAAATTGGTTTATTAAACTTAGACAGTTCTTTTATTTCTTCAGGGGATCTTTGAGTAATATATTGAAGTCCAATTTTAATTCCTGAAATATCCTCATGAATTTGGTTAAGTAGATCTAAAATTTCTTTTTGACTTGATACATCGCAAGCAACAAAAATACTTTTATTTGTCATTGTTTAATTTTTTAAACATTTCTTTTGCCATTTTAAAGTGAATTGTTTTTTTTTCAGGGACATTTACTTTCTCACCTGTTTTTGGATTACGTCTAATTGATGCTTTTTGAATGTTTGTGGAAAAAACCCCAAACCCTCTAAGCTCAACTCTATCGCCTCTTTTAAGAGCTCTCTTTATCTCGTTTAAAATTATGTCTGTGAACTTCTCAAGGTCTTTTTTAAGGAAGTTTGGATAGTTTTCAGAGAGTTGTTTTAAAAGCTTTGATTTTACAATAGCCAATTTAAATCTTCTTTTTACTCTTTATCTTCTTCTTTTTTTTTCAAATCCTCAGATAATGATGAGAAGGGAAGGTTTTTACCAGATCCTTCAGCACCATATTTTTCTAAAGCATCTTTCTTCTCAATTTCTTCTAGTAGTTTGATACTTAAACTTGCTTTTCTCTTATCTAGATCTAATTCAGCTATGGCACAGTCAATTCTTTCCCCACCGGTAAATCTTGATGGTCTTGCATCTGCTGCACTAATAGCAATTTGAGATTTTTTGATATGAAAATCCATTTCACAACCTTCAGGTCTTACAATTAAGCCTTTATTATCTGTTGAAACTATTTTTACAGTGATTGTTTGATTTACTTTTTTATCATTAAACCAATCAAATGGATCTGCTTGAGTTTGTCTTAAACCAACTCTAATTTTTTGATCAGCAGCTTTAACTTCTAAAACTTTAACTTTTAATTTGTCACCTTTTTTATATTTGGCTAATTCTTCTTCACCATTATTTAGGTATGTCAGATCATTACAGTGCAAGAATGCATCGACATCTAAATCTTCTATTTTAACAAATAATGAATATTCATTTTTATTTACCACCTCGCCTTCAACGATTGTTCCAACTGGATATTTATTCTCAAAGGTTTCGAAAGGGTTTTCTTGTGTTAGTCGGTGTGAAATTGCAACTCTTCTTTTTTCTTTATCTATTTCAGTAATCACACAATCAATTTCATCTCCAACTTTAAACATTTTTTTTGCAGAAACATTTTTCTTTGTCCAGCTCAACTCACTTGAGTGTAATAAAGTTGTAAGACCTGGTTCTAATTCACAAAATGCGCCAAAGTCCATTAATTTTACAACTTTAACTTTATATATTTTATTAAGTTCATAGTTCTCTATGTGTTCAAATGGATCTGGTGATAGTTGTTTTACAGAACATCCAACTTGTAATTTTTCAGTATCAACTGAGATAACCTTAAGATCATGTTTTTCACCAATATTAAAAACTTCATCGGGGTGATTTACTCTTGAGTAAGAAATTTCCTGAAGATGAACTAGTACGTCGAGCTCATTATTTACATTAAAGAAACATCCAAAAGTACTATATCCTTTAACTTCAGCACCCTTAATAATGTCACCAACTTTGTATTTTTCAATAATTTTTGCTTTATCCTCTTTTTTGAAAGAAGAAATTATTTCTCTTCTTGAAACACAAGCATTACCTCTAACTTTATCCAATTTTATTAGAGCGAACTTTTGAGGCTCGTTCATTAAATGGCTAATATCTTTTAGAGGTTTATCGCTTATTTGAGAACCAGGTAAAAACATTAAAGAACCAGTATCGATATGTTCAACTATACATCCGCCTTTACATTTAGATGTAATTTTTCCCATAATAGGTTCGTTTTTTTCATAAGCCTCAACTAGTTTGTCCCAACCTTTAATTTTTTGAGCTTTATTAGCTGAAACAAGAACCTCACCATTTTTATCTTCTATTTTTTCTAATAATACAGAGATTGTTTCACCTATCTTAATCTTGTCACTCAGACCCATGCTTTTTAGCTCGTTTATATCTAGCACTGGCTCACTCTTTAAACCTTCAACAAACAAAAAAACAAACTTTTCTGTAATTTTATTAATTTTTCCTTCAATTATTTTACCTTCTTCTATTTTTACTTTTGAAAGCTGACTATTTAATAATTTTTCGAATTCTTGTGAGGCTGGGTTTGATAGGTCGTTGTAAATTTCCATTAAATATTTAGTTTCCTGTCTATAATTTTTTTTATTTTTAAAAAACACGCTCTTTTAGATAAATTTGTAGTGTTAATCAATACCGAATCTTTAGTTTTCTTTAGTGGAGAAACTTTGCGATTATAGTCGCTTTTATCACGTTTTTTGATGCTTTTTAATACCTCCGCAAAGGATATTTCATTATTTAAATTTTTAAGCTCTTTAAATCGTCTTAATGCTCGCGTCTTTATGTTTGCGGTTATAAAAAATTTAAATTCAGCATCAGGAACTATATTATAAGTTATATCTCTACCATCAAGGCAAGATCCATCAAACCTTTTTGGAGGATTGTATGCAAAATTAATTTGAAAAGAATGTACAAGTTTTCTAATTTTAATATCTTTTGATATGATAGAAGCTTCTGTTCCAACTTTATCAGAAACTAATTCCTTATTTTCTAAATCTTTTATTTTTAAAGATTTAATTTTTTTATTAAGAAAATTAAGATTCCACTTTTTTGGAAATCTTAATTTCAAATAAGCTATAAATCGATATATTTTTCCAGTATCTAAATAAAACAAGTTATAATGTTTAGAAATTGCTTTTGCTAAAGTTCCAGCACCAGCTGCAGCTGGAGAATCTATTGCAATTTTTATTAATTTATTTCGTTTATTTATCATTTTTAATTTGATTTATAATTTTTAAAAAATTTGGAAAAGATGTTTTAATAGAGTCCTTATCGTGAATATACCAATTTCCACCAAAAGATAAGGCAGCAATAACACTTGTCATGAATACTCTGTGGTCTTTTAAAAATCCCTTAATTACAATTTTTTTATCTACTAAAAGATTTGGGTTACCAAATATCTTAATGGAGTCTTTAGTCATAATATTTTTAATACCTAATAAGTTAAGGATTTTAGACCCCCATATTAATCTTGGACTTTCTTTTTGGTTTAATTCACTTAAATCTTTAAATGTAGATATTCCATCTGCTTTCGCGGCCACAAGAAAAATACTTAGGAACTCATCAATAGCACCACTATTAAATTTAGTAGGACAATTAATGGATTTAATTTTTTTTGGACTATTTACTAATATGTCCGCAATAGGTTCCCCTTTATATATTCTTTTATTTCTAAAAATTATTTTAATACCCATCATTTTTAAAATTTCAATAGCCCCAGTTCTTGAAGAATTTATATTCACATTTTTTATAAGTAATTTTGAACTTTTAGCTAAAGAGGTAAGGATAATAAAAAAAGCGCTAGAACTTATATCTGATGGTATATTATAATTTAGTGTTCTGATTTTTTTTGCTCTATTTATTTTTATTAAATCAAATTTGTCATAGTTTTTTACCTTGATTGGTAGCCCAATGTGTTTACACAAAATTTCTGTATGATTTCTAGATTTTTTTGCTTTGATGATGGTAGTTCCTGGTGTTTTTAATGCAGCCAATATTATACTGCTTTTTACTTGTGCGGATCCTTTGTCTTCATAGTGATATATTGGTTTTGTAATATCTACACCTTTAATAGTTAAAGGTAGATGTTTATTTTTTGAAAGTTTAAATGTTGGTCCAAATTTACTTAGAGGGTCAGTTACTCTTTTAAAATCTCTTTTACTTAAACTGCTATCTCCAATCAATTTAATCTCTTTATCAGAATTTACTAATAACCCCAGAATTAACCTACCTAAGGTTCCAGAATTTTTAGCGTTGATCGTTAAATTTTTATTAAATTTAAATCCGTTAATGCCTTTGCCATAAATTTTACAAGTGTTTTTTTTTATAATTACTTTAATGCCTAATTTTCTAATTGCTTCCAATGCTGCCGAAACATCTTCTGACAGGAGTAAATTCTGAGCTTTTGAAATGCCCGATGCAATAGACGAAAAAAGAACCCATCTGATACTTATACTTTTGTCTCCTGAAACAGATATTTTTTTATCAAAATTTTTAATTTTTTTTTTAATAACGATGTAATTGGGCATTTAGTATTAATTAAAATTAAAGGAGTCTCCAAAATAAGCATTTTTAGCATTTGCATTATTCACCAAATTTTGAGGAGAGTCCTGGGCTACAATTTTACAATTACTTAATATCATGGCTGTATCGACACAGGCCAATAAATCTCTAGCTTGGTGATCACAAATACAAATTGTAATCTCATTTTCTTGTTGTAGGTTTACTATTATTTCTTGAAGCATTTTTATTGTGAGCACATCTAAAGCTGCAAAGCATTCATCTAATAAAAGCACTTTTGGATCTGATAATAAAGATATTGCAATTACTAATTTTTTTTTCTGTCCTCCAGATAAAAATTTAGCTTTTACATTTTTAATATTTTCAAGTTCAAATTTATTTATTAAATAACTTATTTTTTGCTCGATTAAGTTTTTTGATTCAATCACTATTTCTCCAACAGCTTTTAAATTATCATATAATGTTAAGTCATTGAAATAACCACCATGTTGAGGCACATACCCAACTTTGAATTTCTTTGTTCTTAAGTAAACTGGATAATTATTAACTTCTTCGCCATTAATTTGAATTTTTCCAGAGTTAGGAGAAATTAGTCCAGTTATCAAATTGAATATAGTCGATTTTCCAACACCATTTGGACCTAACATCCCAAATATTTGACCTTTAAGAATTTTAAAATCAATATTATCTAAAATTAATCTATTTCCATAAGATAAACTTATATTTTTAAACTCTATGATAGCATTATCTTGTTTAAATGATTTAATTCGAAATTTTTTTATTATTGCCATTATAATTTTTACTTTGAATATTTATTTTTTTATAATTTTCAAACATAAATATTTTTGTATCTTTACTTTTAATA
>LIBV01000068.1 GCA_001438335.1 Pelagibacteraceae bacterium BACL5 MAG-120820-bin39 | reverse complement strand
GCTTTATCGCCGTATTCTGTCATGTGCTTAGGAATTCTTTTATTTTTCCCGTACATGAAATGGTTTTCCATATTTTCTCTGTATTTACTTACTGGAGCTTTTAAACCAACTGCTTCTGCTGTCTCTCTAATTAACATTGGGTTTGCGCTACAACAGACCCCAATATATTTAATACCAAGATCATAAGCTTCTTTTGCAAACTTACCGATCTCATATCTGTTACAGAATAATGGATCTAATGCTGTTGGAAAAGTTCTGCCATGTGGTTTAGCATGTGGATTTTCAAAAAATTATCCTTCAAAAGAGACAATTATATTTACTAATAAAGTAGAAGCTATATCTTCAACAAAACTAGGTGCCGCAAACTCAGCTCCTTCGTTTAAAGAAGTCGAAAGTTATTAACTGTATTATTAGCTATTAAAATTCTATTATTTTAAACTAAATTGTTATCAAAAATATTCGTTTTAAGTATTTTAAAGTTACTATAGACTTTGCCTAATTAAATTAAAAGGGGAATTATGATTAAAAACAAAACAAAAAGTCAAAAAGCTTTAGGAAGAAGAAAGTTTGTAAAAAAAGCTTTATTGGCTACAGGAGCGACTGCTTTAGGCGCTAGTGGTTTAGCAGCACCAGCAGTTACTGCGGAACGAATTGAAGTCATTATGGTTATGACTTGGCCAAAAAATCTTCCAGGATTAGGAACTGGAGCAGCTCGTTTTGCAAAAAGAGTAGGTGATTTATCAGAGGGAAGAATAAACATTACTTTATTCGCAGCCGGTGAAAGAGTAGGTGCTTTTGACGTATTTGACCATGTCGCAAAAGGCGATGCTCAAATGTATCATGGAGCAGAATATTATTTCACAGGAAAAGAAAAATCTTTTGGTTATTTCACATCAGTACCATTAGGTTTAACTTATACAGAGTTTAACGCCTGGATGAGATTTGCAGGTGGGCAAGAACTCTGGGATGAACTTTCAGACGGTTTTGGTCTTAAAGGCTTTATGTGTGGTAATACTGGTGTTCAGATGGGTGGCTGGTTTAGAAAAGAAATGAAAAGCCCAACTGACTTTAAAGGATTAAAGATGCGTATTCCTGGATTAGGTGGTCAAATGATGACTAAACTAGGTGTATCTGTAATCAGTGTACCAGGTGGACAAATATACGAGCAGTTAATGGCTGGAACTATTGATGCTACCGAATGGGTAGGTCCATGGAATGATGAATTTATGAAATTCTATGAAGCTGCAAAATATTACTATTACCCTGGTGTGCATGAACCTGGTTCAATGCTAGGACTAGTTTGTAATAAATCTTGGCTATCAAAACTTTCAAAAACTGATCAAGCTTTAATTGAAGCAGCTTGTACAGTTGAAAACGAAGTGATGATGTCCGAGTTTAATGCTAACAATGGATTTGCATTACAAAGATTAGTTAAAGATCATGGCGTTAAAGTTGTAGAATTTAATGATCGAATCTATGATGCATTCGGAAAAGCTTCAGAGGAAGTCTTTGCTGAAACATCAGCAAGCAGTCCTATAGCGAAGCGGGTTACTGATAGCTTTTTAAAAGCTAGAAGAGAACTTGGGGCTTGGAACAAGCTTTCTGACTCTGCTTATGTTACTAAACGTAACAAAGTATTAGGTCTATAATAATTATTATTAATTCGCGAGGCGAAAGCCTCGCGGATTTTCTTCATGAATAGTAAATTTAATTTAGCTATTAAAGCAAAATTTTTTTCTTTTTCAGTAGTTTCTTTAACATTTGTATATTTTGTAAATATAATTCTTACGAACTTTATTGATTGGCCAGGATCAAGAACTTTCATTAATATTTTAATTTCTCAATCAGAAAAACAATTTGAGATTAAACAATTTATATTGTCTGCAATTCAATTCTCTTTATACTTAATTACTTTAACTTTAGTTTTCCGCTATATCAGAAGTAGAAATGCTAAAAGTTTAAAAGAAGAGTCTCAAAATTTATCTAATTTATCTGCGTATATAACTAGATCTGCTTTCTGGACTGTTTTTTTTGTTGGAATTGCTGATCTTTTAATTTCTTTTATGGTAAGTGAAAAAGCCATTTTAGATGCTCTACCAAGTACTTTAGGTCAAATCTTCTTTCAACCTAAAACTAGAATTTTATATATCCATTTACCTTTAACAATTATTGGATTTATTTATGGAATTAAAAACAAATCTATCGGTTTTATTTGGTTAGCTTTGTTGGTTGTTTTTGCTGAAGCTTTAATTGTTATCTCAAGATTTGTATTTTCATATGAACAAGCGTACATGGGCGATTTAGTTCGATATTGGTATGCAGCTTTATTTTTATTTGGTAGCGCATACACGTTATTAAAAGATGGACATGTTCGCGTAGATATTCTTTATGTAAAATTTAAAGAAAAAAATAAGGCATTAGCTAATATTTTTGGCGCAATTTTTTTTGGTTTACCGATCTGTTTTTTAATTTTGTATTCAGGCATGGGATCAAAAACTGGAATTATTAATGCCCCATTGCTCAGTTTTGAAATTTCCCAACAAGCTCAAGCAGGACTCTATCTAAAATATATGATGGCAAGTTTTCTAGCAATATTTTCTTTAACAATGATCATTCAATTTTCGAGTTTAATTTTAGATAATGTAGAAAAGATTTATAAAAAAAAATAAATGGAAACTTTTTTTTTATTTTTTTTAATATTCTTAATGATGATGGCTTTAGCTACAGGATTTCCTGTTGCTTTTGCATTGCCAGGTGCTGCAATAATATCAATAACTATTGCAGGTCTTGCTGGTTATATATTTACAGGGAATTCTCATTCTTACTTTATTCATGATGGACCTTTTGAGTGGATTTCCTCTGCAATTACAAATTTTAGGGGTACTTACTGGGAAGTTGAAAGAGATACATTAATTGCGATTCCATTATTTATATTCATGGGATTGATGCTGCAGAGATCAAAAATTGCTGAAGATTTATTAATCACTATGGGTCAATTGTTTGGAAGGATCCCTGGAGGTTTAGGGGTATCGGTAATTTTAGTTGGTGGTTTATTAGCTGCTACAACTGGTATTGTAGGAGCCACAGTTATCGCGATGGGACTTATTTCTCTGCCAGCTATGATGAGAAATAAATATGAAACTACTTTAGCTACTGGAATTATCACTGCCTCAGGAACTCTAGGTCAAGTTATTCCTCCTTCAATTGTTTTAATCATTATTGCCGATCAATTATCAAATGCTTCAGATGTAGCTAATGGTTTAAGAATTAGTGATTATAAAAATTTTATAAATGACGGGTCAATGCCAAGCGACCTTTCGGTTACTAGCACAAGTGCTGGGGAAATGTTTTTAGGTTCTTTAATACCAGGATTAATTCTAGTAGGCTTATATGTTATCTATGTTTTATTTTATTCTTTTATAAAACCAAAATCAGCTCCACCTTTAAAAATAGATGGATTGTTAGATTTTGCTTTTTTTCAAAAGGTATTTTTTGCTTTAGTCCCACCATTGCTATTAATCGTACTGGTATTAGGCTCAATTTTGTTTGGAATAGCGACAGTAAATCAAGCAGGAGCAGTTGGTGCAGTTGGAGCAACAATCATGGCTGGATACAAATTGGCTCCAAGTAATAAATATACTTATATACCTGCATCTATCGCAATTATTTCAGTAATAATTATTCTTATTTTAAATAAATATTTTAATCTAAATATTAAATTAATTAGCAATCATCATGATTTGGTTGGTATTGTTTTAGCATTTATTGCAGTTTGTTTTTTAATTTTTGCTATTGGTTGGAGTTTCTATCGTACTTTTAAAATTGACAATATTCTAAAAGAGGTTTGTTCAGAAACTACCATTACTACAACAATGGTATTTATAATTTTAATTGGTGCTGCAATGCTCACTGCAGCTTTTAGAGGTTTTGGTGGAGAAGAACTTATTCGCCAAGGATTATCACAATTACCAGGTGGGTTTTGGACTCAGTTCACGGTGGTCATGTTAGTTATTTTTGTTTTAGGTTTTTTTGTAGATTATTTAGAAATAGCTATAGTGGTTGTTCCAATTGTCACTCCTATTTTATTAGCAGATCCATCAGCAAACATAACCGCATTATGGCTAGGAGTTATGATTGGATTAAATATGCAAACTTCTTTTTTAACACCACCCTTCGGATTTTCTTTATTTTATTTAAGAGGAGTTGCTCCTAAAAATGTGACTACAAGTCAAATCTGGAAAGGAGCAGGACCTTTTATTGCAATCCAACTTTTAGCATTGTGTATCATTGGTTACTTGCCAACTTTAGCAAATTATTTACCTTTAAGAACATATTTAACTTCTGAAGTTTCACCACCTCCAACAAATCCTAAATTGCAACAATGTATATTAGATTATAAATTTAGGAATTATGAAAATGATCAATTTAAAATTATAAATGGTATTAATAATTTTAAAAATTTAAATAAAGATTTTTTACCTGAAGAATTACAAGAGAGTATCAATGAACACTTCGTTTTAGTATCAGATGCTATAGCATTAATACCTGAAGTTAAAAAAAGTAAAGATGAATTAGATAGTTATTCAAAAGATTATTATAAAATACATTTAAACGTCAGAAAAATACAAAGTAAAATTATATTTAATAATAAAAAAATTAAATCTATAGAGGATGATATTCGAATAATTCAAAATAACGACCCAGATAAAGCTAATCAACTAAGCCAAGACATTGAAAAAATTAAATTAGAAAATATAAATTTAGAAAATAAAATACCTAGCAATTGGCAGCAGCTAAATGATGAATATCAAATAAGGTATTCTTCGTATTCAAAAATATTAAATAGTTATTACAAAAGTGCCGATAATGGTTATCAGATTTTAAAAGACCTTAATTCAGAAATTAAAAATACTAAAGATATTGAAAATTTAATTGAAAGAATTCAAACTATATTAGCTTCTCTCAATAACTATGATAGTTCAACTCTTTTAAATGAGTTAGAAAAGATATTAATTATAGCTGATAATACCGCTAATATTGGCTCTGTAGGAGATTTGATTTATGAGGCAACTACAAAAATTGAAGACTTAAATTTAGTTGGATCTTTGCTCAATGATGTAAAAAAATATCTAGAAGAAAGTGTTCAGTGGAAAAAAATAGCTGCTCTTAATTTAGGCCCACAATTAGAAGAATATAATGCAGCAATAAAAAATACTATTGGCATTCGATCTCAAGATCGATTAAATAAAAAT
>LIBV01000067.1 GCA_001438335.1 Pelagibacteraceae bacterium BACL5 MAG-120820-bin39 | reverse complement strand
TTCGGTAAAAAGGTTAAAGTTGGTAACAATGTAATAATTAAATCGTTTTCTCATTTAGAGTCTTGCAAGATAGAAAATAAAGTTGAAGTAGGACCTTTTGCTAGAATTAGACCACAAACAATTTTAAAAGAAGGATCTAAAGTTGGAAATTTTGTTGAAATCAAAAAAAGTATTTTAGGAAAAAAATCAAAAGTAAATCATTTGTCTTATATTGGAGATAGTTATATTGGTAAAACTGTAAATATTGGAGCAGGGACTATTACTTGTAATTATGATGGTATTAAAAAAAGTAAAACAATAATTAAAGATAATGTCTTTGTAGGATCTAATTCCTCTTTAGTTGCACCTGTGAGTCTTGCAGAAAATAGTGTTATTGGTGCAGGCTCAGTTATTACCAAAAATGTTAAAAAAAAATCACTAGCATTAACAAGAGCCAAACAAATTGAAGTAAAAAATTATAAAAGAAAAAAATAAAAATGTGTGGAATTATTGGAATTACAAGTAACAAAACAGTTTCTGCAGCAATCATTAATTCCTTAAAAAAATTAGAATATAGAGGGTATGACTCTGCTGGAGTTGCCACAATATACGATGGAGTAATTAAAGAGGTAAAATCAGAAGGTCGAGTTGAAAATTTAGAGCAAAATTCTTTAATCAAAAGTCTAGAAGGTACAGTTGGCATAGGACATGTGCGATGGGCAACTCATGGTGTGCCAAATAGTATTAATGCACACCCTCATTCTTCCTCAAATGTATCGGTTGTCCATAACGGAATTATTGAAAATTCAACAATACTAAAAAAATTTCTAGAAGGTAAAGGCCATGTTTTTAAATCTCAAACTGACACAGAAGTTATTGTTCATTTAATTTCAGAACATTTAAAAACTAAAAATATTTTAAACTCAATAACAACAGCACTTAAACAGCTTCATGGCAGTTATGCTTTAGGAATTCTCTTTAAAGATGAGCCTGATTTAATCATAGGTGCAAGAAGAGGTTCACCGCTAGCTGTTGGTTATGGACCAAATGAAAATTATCTAGGATCAGACTCTTATGCTTTAAAATCAATGACAAACAAAATTACTTATCTAGAAGATGGTGAATTTTGTTTCATTAAAAAAGATCAGGTAAGTTTTTATAATGAAAAAGGAATTAAAATTAATAAAAAAGTTTTAGAACTTTCATCAAATCAAGCAAATTATGAAAAAGGTGACTTTAAGCATTTTATGGCAAAGGAAATTGAAGAACAGCCAGTTACAATTTCAAATGGAATTAAAGAATATGTTGATCAATTAAATAATGAAATCAATATCTATAATTTTCCTTGGAGTATTGATGATCTTAATTCAATAAAATTAATAGGATGTGGAACTGCTTATCATTCATGCCTAATGGCAAAATATTGGTTTGAAGAATTAACCTCTTTAGATGTTAGTATCGATATTGCCTCAGAGTTTCGATATAGAAAAAATAAATTTAAAAAGGACTGTTTATATATATTTGTTTCTCAATCTGGAGAAACAGCCGATACATACGCTGCATTAGATCTTTGTAAGCAAAATAAAATGAAAACTTGTGCAGTTGTTAATTCTGTCGAAAGCTCTATTGCACGTGATAGTAATTTTGTTTTACCTATTCATTGTGGTCCTGAAATTGGTGTTGCTTCAACTAAAGCTTTTTTAGGTCAAATTTTGATTTTATATATTTTAACATTAAAATTTGGTTATGTTAAAAAAGATTTATCAAAGAAGATTTATCAAAATAAAATTAAAGATTTAAAAAAATTACCCAAATTAATTGAGAAAACTTTGTTAATGGATAATAAGATTCAGAATATAGTTTCAGATTTAAATGAAGCAAAAGGCTCTATGTTTTTAGGTAGAGGTTTTTCTTATCCAATAGCCTTAGAAGGTGCTTTGAAACTCAAAGAATTATCCTATATCCATGCAGAAGGTTATCCTGCAGGTGAGATGAAACATGGACCTTTAGCTTTAATAGAAGAGGGTATGCCAGTAATTGTTTTAGCCCCAAGAGATAGTTATTACAAAAAAACAATTTCAAATATGCAAGAAGTTATAGCAAGAGGTGCAAAAGTTTTATTAATAACAAATAAAAGTAAAGATGAAATACTTTCAGAAAATCTTTGGGAAACTTTAGAAGTTGAAACAACTAATGATGATCTTTTGCCTTTTTTAATTACAATTCCTCTACAGAAATTAGCTTACTATTCTGCATTGCAAAAAGGTTTTGATATAGATAAGCCAAGAAATTTAGCAAAATCTGTTACAGTTGAATAATAATTAAACTCTGATACAACACTTTCTGGTTGTATGAAAAATTGGAAAATAAATAGCTGGAGAAAATATCCCGTAAAGCATATTCCAGAGTATCCTGACAAAAAGGATCTTGGTGATGTTTTGGATAAAATAAAAAGTTTTCCACCTCTAGTTTTTGCAGGAGAGACAAGACATTTAAAATCTCAACTTGCAGAAGTAGTTGATGGAAAAGCCTTTTTATTACAGGGGGGTGATTGTGCGGAAAGTTTCGCAGAATTTCATCCTGATAACATAAGAGATACTTTTAAACTAATGTTGCAAATGTCATTGGTTTTAACTTATTCAGCTTCATTACCAGTTGTAAAACTTGGAAGAATAGCTGGTCAGTTTTCTAAACCAAGAAGTGCTCCAACAGAAATTAAAGATGGGGTAGAGCTTCCAAGTTATCTAGGAGATAATATAAACGGAATAGAATTTGAAGAAAAAGCAAGAATTCCCGATCCAAAAAGATTACTACAGGCTTATTCTCAGTCTGCATCAACATTAAATTTAATTAGAGCCTTTTCTCACGGTGGATTTGCAGATCTTAAAAAAGTTCATACTTGGAATTTAGGTTTTATAAAAAATACCCCAGAAGCAAAAAGATTTAAAGAACTTGAAGATAGAATTGCTGACGCCTTAGCTTTTATGGACGCATGTGGAATTAATTCTGATTTTAACCGAAGATTAAAAACAGTAAATTATTGGACTTCACATGAAGCATTACTATTACCTTTTGAGGAAGCGATGACTAGAGTGGACTCAACAACTGGAGAATATCATGATACTTCAGCGCATTTTGTTTGGATCGGAGATAGAACTAGACAATTAGATGGAGGTCATGTTGAATTTTGTAGAGGTATTAAAAATCCGATAGGAATTAAATGTGGTCCTACTCTTAAACCAGAGGATTTAGTTAATTTGTGTAATAAAATAAATCCTGAAAATGAAAAAGGAAAAATAACTTTAATTTCAAGATTTGGTTATGAGAATGTAGAAAAACATTTACCAAAATTAATTAGAGCAATAAAAAAAGAAGGCTTAAATGTTATTTGGTCATGTGATCCTTGTCATGGCAATACAGTTAAAGCTACCTCAGGATTTAAAACAAGACCATTTAATAGAATTTTAAGTGAAGTTAAAAATGTATTTGCTTGTCACCAAAGTGAAGGTTCTTATGCGGGAGGATTGCATATAGAGCTTACAGGTCAAAATGTAACTGAATGTACTGGTGGAGCTCAGAAAATCTCAGATAATGATCTCTCTTCAAGATATCACACTCACTGTGATCCAAGATTAAATGCCAACCAAGCATTAGAATTAGCTTTCTTGATTTCAGATGAGATAAAAAAGAATAGCAACTATTCAAAAAATGCAATTCAAGTGGCATCTTAGATCATTGCTTTAATATCTAAACATTGTTAACTTTATTTCATGAACGCTTCAGAAAAAGTAAATTTTATTTCTAATTGGATCAAAAATTATGCTGATACCATGCCAAAAAAAGCTCAATCACTTGTGATAGGGATTTCAGGTGGCATAGACTCATCGGTTTCAAGCACTTTAAGCGCTAAGACAGGTTTAAAAACAATTGTACTGACAATGCCAATTAAACAAAAATCATCTCAACATGATTTAAGTTTAAAACATAGAGATTGGCTTTTAAAAAAATTTTCAAATGTAGAGGCCCATACAATTAATTTAGATGAATTATTTAATGTTTTTTCATCTTCATTATCAAACTTTAGTAATGACCATGGGTTTGCTAACTCAAGAGCAAGACTAAGAATGACCACCCTTTATCAAGTTGCAGCAGCAAATTCAGGCATTGTAGTTGGCACAGGAAATAAAGTAGAGGATTTTGGGGTAGGTTTTTATACAAAATATGGCGATGGTGGAGTTGATATTTCACCAATAGCAGATTGCAATAAAACTGAAGTATGGGAAATGGGCAGAGAGTTAGGTATTTTAAATGAAATCATTGAAGCCGACCCAACCGACGGTCTATGGGATGATGGAAGAACAGATGAAGGTCAACTTGGTTTTAAATATCAAGAACTAGAAGAGGCAATGGAAAATTCAAATTCTAAATTTAGAGCTGAATACGAAAAAATAAGAAAACAAAATTTGCATAAAATGGAGCCAATTCCAGTATGCAAAATTCCAAGATAATCAAATAGATTCACAAATCACTAAAATCAGTATAATTGTAAATTATGACTATAGATATTTTTTTAACTAATAATTTAAATAACAAAAAAGAAAAATTTGTTCCAATCAACGCTGATAATATTGGAATGTATGTTTGTGGTCCAACGGTATATGATGATCCTCATATTGGTAATGCTCGACCAATAGTTATATTTGATATTTTATATAAGATTTTAAAAAATAAATATCCAAAGGTAACGTATGTAAGAAATATTACAGACGTAGATGATAAGATAATAAAATCATCAAAAGAAAATAATATTTCAATTTCTGCTCTAACCCAAAAAATTATTAAAAATTTTTCAAATGATTGTACTTATTTAAATTGTGATGAACCAGATTTTCAACCTAAAGCCACAGAACATATTGATCTCATGATTGAGATGGTTTTAAGTTTAATAGAAAAAGGTTTTGCTTATTCAAATAATAATCATGTTTATTTTGAAGTTAAAAAATTTAAAGATTATGGAAAATTATCAAATAAAAAATTAGAAGATTTAATTGCTGGTTCAAGAATAGAAGTTAGTGATAACAAAAAAAATTCTGAAGATTTTGTATTATGGAAACCTTCAAGTTCCGAAGAACCATCATGGGACTCACCCTGGGGAAAGGGAAGACCTGGTTGGCATTTAGAATGTTCAGCGATGTCTAAAAAATTTTTAGGAAATGAATTTGATATTCATGGAGGAGGAATAGATTTAATTTTTCCCCATCATGAAAATGAAATTGCACAATCTAGATGTGCAAATGACACTAAGGTATTTGCCAATTATTGGGTACAC
>LIBV01000066.1 GCA_001438335.1 Pelagibacteraceae bacterium BACL5 MAG-120820-bin39 | reverse complement strand
ATCTTATGAAATTAACAATTTAAAAGAGTTAACAAATATTATCTAACTACCAAGAGGAATTTGGATCTTTTAAAAACTCAATCTCATCTTCGGTTGACTTTCTATCAAGGATCTCATTTCTATGTGGGTATCTATTAAATTTTTTTATAGCTTTTGTATGATCCTTCCAGGATTTTTTAATATCATTTAATCCAGGGTGATCACTAAGGTATCTATCTAAAAAAAAATATGCCATTTCATGATCAAATAATTCTTCACTATGAATAAGAGGTAACAACATAAAAAGTCTTTGATCTTGATTAAGGAGTTCTAAATACCCAGATTTTAAAGCATAATTGACTATCAATCTTGCTTTTGAGTCTTGTTCAAAAGATTTCTTACTTCCTCTAAACATGTTTCGAGAAAATTGATCTAGAAGAATAACTAAAGCCAAACAACCTTCTGGCGTATCTTGCCAATCGTCATATTTATTTAAGCTAGCATTTTCATAATCAATTAAAAAATTCTCTTTTATCTCTAGATCAATTTTTTCGTCTTTTTTAAATCTTTTTTCAGATGGCGTTTTAACAAACCAAAAATCTAAAACTTCACTAATTCTAGTTTTCATATTCTTTTTTCATCAAAACTTTTATTTAATTTTAAATTAATAATCTTAGAATTTTTATCATTCCAATTTGATAGAGATTTCAAAATAGGAATTAATGATTGTCCAAAAGATGTTAAAGAGTATTCGACTTTTGGAGGCATTACACTTTTAACCTCACGACTCACCAGTCCATCTTGTTCTAATTGCTTAAGCTGTTTCGATAGCATTTGTTGAGTAATTTTTGAAAGCGTTCTTTTTAATTCTCCAAATCTAACTTTTTTTTCATTAAAAAGTTTAAAAAGAATTCTTATCTTCCATTTACCACCAAACAAATAAGTGGCTCTTTCAGCGGGACATTGGATTATTTTTTTCATGATTATGGTATATAAGTATGAAAAAAACTTTCAAGTATGTTAAATCATACCGGTATGATTTTATTGTCTACTTGTAATTTAAATTAAAAGTCACTATCTACTTTATAAATAATCTAAACTTAAAGGAAATTAAATGAATAGAGGACAAAAAGCTGGAGATAAACCAATTGCAATAGATGTCGAACAAGGAAAATCTTATTACTGGTGTTCATGTGGAAAAAGCTCAAAACAACCTTTCTGTGATGGATCTCATAAAGGGTCTGAATTTAATCCACAGGTTTTTAAAGCCGAGGAAACAAAAAAAATGTTTTTTTGCACTTGTAAGCAAACAAATAATCAACCATTTTGTGATGGATCTCACGGTAAAAGTGAATAAGTAAGTTGATTAAAAATATTTAGTAATTAGATTAAAGCTATGAAAAATATTGAAGTTAGTAAAATTATTGATCCAATTCCAGCATCTGATGGTGCAGGTGTTAAATTAAAAAGAAGTATTGGTGTTGAGCCTAATTATTTTGATCCATTCTTAATGTTAGATGAGTTTGGATCTGAAAATAGTGAAGATTATATTGCTGGTTTTCCTCCACATCCTCATAGGGGGATAGAGACTGTAACTTATATGTTGGCTGGAGACTTTGAGCATGAAGATAGTACTGGTGGTAAAGGCAGAATGACAGCTGGTGATGTACAATGGATGAGAACAGGAAGTGGAATTATTCATTCTGAAATGCCAGCTATGAAAGAAGGTAAACTTCATGGGTTTCAGTTATGGATTAATATGCCAGCTAAATTAAAGATGAGTAAGCCTGAATACATTTATATCGATGCAGATAAAATGAGTGTTCATAAAGATAAAGATAAACAAGTTAAAGTTATTGCAGGAAAATTTGAAAATGCAGAAGGTCCAGTTAAAGGCCATAATGTTGAACCTGTTTATTTTGATGTTGAATTAAATAAAGATAAAGAATTTAATTTTGAACTACCCCAAACTCATAACTCATTTATTTATTTAATTAATGGTGAAATTAAAATTGGTGATAAAGATCATGAAGAAGTATCAAACAGTACCTTAATCCTATTAACAAAAGGAAATAAATTAAAAATAAAAGCAAAGAGTAATGCTAAATTTTTAGTTATCTCTGGAAAACCTATTAACGAAGAAATTGCAAGAGGTGGTCCATTTGTAATGAATACTAAAGCTGAAATCTTGCAAGCAGTGCAAGATTATCATAATGGTACATTTGTAAAATAAATTTATGAATACAGTAATTATTTCAAAACCAGGTGGTCCAGAAGTTTTAGAATATAAAGAATTAAAACTCGAAGAACCTAAGGCTGATGAAGTAACAATTAAAAATCATGCAATAGGTTTAAATTATATTGATACCTATCATCGTTCGGGTCTTTACCCATTAAGTCTTCCTTCTTCTATTGGATTAGAAGGTGCAGGAGAAATAATAAAAATTGGATCTGAAGTAAAAAATTTTAAAGTTGGAGATAAAGTAGCCTACTGCGCTGCTCCTGTTGGTGCATATTCAACGCACAGAAATTATCCGATAAAAAGTCTTGTAAAAGTTCCTGAAGCAGTTGAATTAGAAACTGCAGCAACTTTAATGACCAAGGGAATTACGACTTTTTATCTTCTACATAAAACTTATCCTGTAAAATCTGGAGAAGATATTTTGTTTCATGCTGCAGCAGGAGGTGTTGGTCAAATATTTGGTCAATGGGCTAAAAGCTTAGGATGCAATGTAATTGGAACTGTTGGCTCTGATGAAAAAATCGAGATTGCAAAACAAAATGGTTATGACCACGTAATAAATTATAACAAAGATAATTTTGCAGAAAAAGTTAAAGAAATTACAAATGGTAAAGGTTTATCAGTTGTCTACGATGGCGTTGGAAAAAATACTTTTGATGGCTCAATAGAGTGTTTAAAACTTAGAGGTATGCTTGTTTCTTTTGGTAATGCATCGGGACCTCTAGATCTTGTAAATGTAGCTAAGTCAATTCAACCAAAGGGATTATATTTAACAAGACCAAGTATAATGCAATACACAACTACTCGAGAAGAATTAGAAGAAGCTACAAATAAAGTTTTTGAAATGGTATCTAGCGGAAAAGTAAAAATAAAAATTTCAAAAAAATATTCATTAAAAGATATTGCTAAAGCCCATACAGATCTAGAGTCACGAATTCTTACTGGCCCTGCAGTGCTTATTCCCTAATCAACATCAACATCCATATCAGACATATGCAATTTTAATGCGTTTGTTGATATATGAATCTCTCTTATAAAAAAAAGAATAGAAACAATCATCGATAGACAACAAGATCCAAATATTAATCTAGCTAAAAAAACTTCATCAAAATATAGCGCAAATACTGTAAGCATATTAAATAAAAAGCCAAAAGAAGCAAAAAGAATAGTCCATCTCAACAGAGTGATTCTACCACTTAAATTAATAAACTGCTTTTTCCATTCTGGAGGAATATGTTTTTCATAAACATGTTCGTCATGAAGTTGTCTGATAAGAATACTTAAAGAATGGAATCTATTACTATAAACGCTCATTAACAATGGTATTGCAGGAAACATCAAGGCAGTTACTGTGTAATCTATATTCATACGAATCAATTTGATTATGAAACTAGCCTTTGTTATTTACAAGTAAAATATTATGAAACAGCTAAGCCTATTTATTGAATTAATCAGATTAAAAAAACCAATTGGTTTTATGCTTTTGTTTTGGCCTTGTTCATGGGGTTTGTCAGTTGCTTATAATTTTGAGAATAATTTAAATTTATATTTTTTTTATATTGTTCTTTTTTTTCTTGGCTCAGTATTGATGAGGTCTGCCGGATGCATAGTAAATGATATTTTTGATAAAGATTTTGATAAAAAAGTTTTAAGAACAAAAAATAGGCCCATAGCCTCTGGAAAAATTACTGTAAAAGTTGCAATTCTTTACTCATGTATTTTATGCTTATTAGCATTATTGGTCTTATTAAATTTTAATTACTTTACAATAATTTTAGCTTTGGGATCTATGCCATTAGCATTCACTTATCCCTTAATGAAGAGATTAACTTATTGGCCTCAATTATTTTTAGGTATAACTTTTAATTATGGACTAATATTAGGTTGGACAGCAGTTTATGGAAAAATAGATTTCATTCCACTTATTTTTTATATTGGGGCCATATTTTGGACATTAGGCTATGACACAATTTATGGATATCAAGATATTAAAGATGATGAGATAATTGGACTTAAATCAACATCTATAAAATTTAAAAATAAAGCGAAACAATTTTTAATTACGTGCTATTTAGTCTTAATATTAATTCTAATAATTATTGGATACATGATGAGCTTTAGCAAATATTATTATTTTTTTTTAATAATTCCTTTTATCCATCTTTTTATATATCAAATAAAAATATTTGATCATAATAGCCCAGAAAATTGTCTTAAGGCATTTAAGAGTAACAATTTATTTGGATTAATTGTTCTTTTTAATATTTTGATAGGAAAATTTATTTAATGAATGACAAAAACATTTATAAAAGATTATATAAAGACTACACAAAATTATATTTAAATAAAATTATTTTTGCAGCTTTCTTTTCTATAATAATTGCTGTAAGCACATCTGCAATTGCATGGCTTTTGGATCCTGCAATAAAAAAATTGTTCATTGAAAAAGACCAATCTTTAATTTTCATCATACCTCTTGCGATAATCCTTGCTTTTTCAATTAAGGGTATCTCTTTATATCTTGCAAAAACTATGATGATAAGTATCGGGGAAGAGGTCAAAAAAAAACTTCAGTTTGATATGATTAAATCGTTGATAAATGCTGATCTTCAAGTAATTCATAAAAAACATTCTGGAAAATTTATTTCTAATCTTACTTATGATGTAAATCACATAACAGATAGTCTTAGTACTGGAGTATTAAATTTATTTAAAGATAGCGTCACACTAATTGGTTTATTAATGGTGATGTTTTTTCAAAATTGGAAGCTGTCTCTTATTGCAATTATCATGATTCCCTTAGCAAGTGTTGTCTCAAAAACATTAAGTAAAAGAATTAAAAAAGTAACAATTGAAGCTCAAGAAAAATCTGGATTTTTAACAACTTATTTAGTCGAACTATTCAAAAATCATAAATTAATAAAAATATTTCAAAAAGAAAATTATGAAAAAGATAGAGCTAATGAACGATTGTCCGAATTAAAAGAAAAAAATAAAAAGATACTTATTGTATTTACAAGAATGTCTCCAGTCATGGAAACTTTGACAGGATTTATGATTGCAACATTAATTTTTTACTCAAGCAAATTAGTTGCAAAAAATGAACTTGATATAAATAATTTTTTTTCATTTTTAGCTGCAATGATGTT
>LIBV01000065.1 GCA_001438335.1 Pelagibacteraceae bacterium BACL5 MAG-120820-bin39 | reverse complement strand
CTGAGCCTTCTGAAATTTTGACAATTAATTTCAAAGCATCATTTGAGGCTTTGCCATTTTCTTTATCTTTTATTTTTTTAATAAACTCGAATAGCTCAGAAGATTTTATTCTTGATAAGTCAAATCTTTGACATCTTGAAATAACAGTAATTGGGATTTTTTTGATTTCTGTTGTCGCAAAAATAAATTTTAAATACTCTGGTGGTTCCTCTAGTGTTTTGAGCAAAGCATTAAATGCTTGCTTGCTAAGCATATGTACTTCATCAATGATAAATATTTTATATTTTGCTGAGGTAGGTCCGTATCTTGAAAATTCTATCAAATCTCTAACGTCATCCACGCCTGTTTTACTGGCAGCATCCATTTCGAGTACATCGATATGACTTGAATTAGATATTGCTTCACAATTTTCACATAAATTATCTTTACATAAGTTATCAATACCATTTAAACAATTTAGAGATTTGGCAACTATTCTGGCAGTCGTAGTTTTTCCAATTCCTCTAATGCCCGTAAAAAGGTAAGCATTAGGAGTTTTATTTAATTTAATCGCATTTTTGATTGTTTCAGCAACCACTTCTTGTCCTATCAAATCATCAAATGTTTGGGGACGATATTTTAATGCTAATACTTTAGAGTTTTTGTTCATTATTTAATTTTATTAGGAGACTAGAACCTGAATAACTGTCTCTACGACTGCTTCCGTTAAGATCTGGTCGGGTTCAAGCAGCATCCACCTCTAGCCTCCAGAAGTATTATAACAGTAATATTTTCTAATCTACAAGAAAAGATTAGGACTTTTTATCTCTTAATTTATCTGCCTCAAAAACACCTAGTACGTGAAAATCCTCACAATGAAGTCCGAGCTCTTCAAGAGATTTTTGAACTTTCTTATCCTCAATATGTCCATCAAGATCACATAGAAAAAAGAATGAATCAAAAGAATTTCTCTCGGGATAACTTTGTAGTTTTGTCAAATTAACTCCATTAATAGCAAATCCACCCAAAGATTGATAAAGAGCCGCTGGTTTACTTTTTAATTTAAACAAAAATGAAGTTATATATTTTTTATTTGTAAATTCTGGCTGGGAAATATTTTTGCCCATGATTAAAAATCTTGTTAAATTTCCAGTTTCATTTTCAATATTTTTTTTTAATATTTCTAATCCATAAATTTCTGCACTTAAAGATGACGCGATTGCTGCTTGAAATTTGTCTTTATTTTTAGATATCATTTCTGCTGAACCAGCAGTGTCAGCTCTAATATGTTCTGTTAAATTATTTTTTTTAATAAACTCAGAACATTGAGATAAAGCCTGTGCATGAGAATAAACATCTTTAATTTCAGAGAGTTTTGAACCAGAAAGACCCAATAAATTATGTTCAATTTTTTGAAAGTGTTCAGCATAAATATTTAATCGATACTTAAAGATTAAATATTCAATACCAATATTGCCTGTGATTCTATTTGACTCAGGTATAATTATTTTTGATTCAGGCTCAGTTGAAGCTTTAACAAAACACTCGTCAAAAGTTTTGCAAGGTATAATCTCAGTTTTTGGGTAAAGAGAAAGAGCCGCTAAATGAGAATAGGCTCCAAATGTTCCTTGAAAATATATTTTACTCATTTTTATTTATATTCCATTATTTTTTTTATAGCTAGATAATCTTCCATGGTGTCCACTCCAATAGGAGAACTATTTGCAAGCGCAACATTTATAGTTTGTTGATTATCTAAGGCTCTTAATTGTTCTAAACGATTTTTTATTTCATTTTCAGATTGTTGTAAATTTACAAAATTTTCTAAAGCCTGCACTGAGTAACAATAAATTCCCAAGTGATGATAAATATTATTTTTTATTTCATTAATTTTTCTTTTAAAATTTAGAGCTTTAGGAAAATTATTAGTCTCTAAAATTACTTCAGTTATAACTTTTACAACATTTTCGTTATCAAGCATTTTATTGTCACTTATTATGGAAGCTAAAGTTCCAATATTTGCTTTTGAATTTTGCATCTGTGTATTAAGATTAATAATATCTTCAATATCGATATTAGGCTCATCTCCTTGAAGATTCATAATTAAATCTACATTATTTAAATCTAACTTTTTAAATGCCTCATAAATTCTATCTGTTCCGGTTTTATGATTTTTTCTTGTTAATATTGCGTTGCCTCCATTTTTTTTTACATCATCTATAATTTCTTGGTCTTCAGCTGCAACTATAACTTCGCCGATATTTGCCTCAGTAGCTCTTTTATAAACATGAGAAATTATTGAGATATTATTTATTTTTAACAGTGGCTTTCCAGGTAGTCTCGTCGCAGATAAACGGGAAGGAATTATTACTAGTGTTTTCATAACTTACAGCTATTAAATTTTAATAAAATAGTGGCAAATTTATACATTATAATTTAGTAAAATTTTAATTATCATGTTATACGTTCGATTTAAAAATTTATAAAATGGATTCGTTTGAATTAAATAAAATTATTGCTGCAGTTTTAATGGTGGCATTATTGGTAATTGGTATTGGCAAAATATCAAACGTCATTTTTCATGTAGATAAACCTGAAAAACCTGGCTTTGCAGTTGAAGTTGCTCAAGTTTCAAGTTCAGCTAGTGCCCAAGAAGAAAAAATTGAAGAAAAAGTTGATATCAGCCTGATTATGGCTCAAGGAGATGTTGGATCTGGTGAACAAATTTTTAAAAAGTGTGTTGCCTGTCATTCAATTGCAAAAGGTGAAGGAAATAAAATTGGACCAGCACTTTATAATGTGGTTGGAAGAAAAATAGGTTCTGTTGAGGATTATAAATACTCAAATGCCCTTATAGAATATGGCAAAGAGTGGAATTTCGAAGAGCTAAATGGTTTTCTTGAAAAACCAACGGCTTATATCAAAGGAACAAAAATGGCATTTGCTGGTTTAAGAAAAGAAGAAGATAGAGCTTCTGTTATAAAATATTTAAATCAAAATTCAGATAATCCAGTTCCACTTCCTTAAAGTTTACCAAAAGCATACAATAAAATACTTTTTTGAACGTGAACTCTATTTAGTGCTTGAAGCCATACTTCTGATTGTTTGTTTAAAAAAACTTCTTCACTAACCTCAGATCCTCTCGGCAAACAATGAAGAAAGGTGCAATCTTTATTGGCATGAGACATAAGTTTTTTATTTATAATAAATTTTTTGAAATCAGAAATTTTTTTCTTTTTATTAACTTTATCATTCAAAGAAATAACTTTATCCGAAAAAACAACATCAGCATTTTTAATCGCTTTTACTGGATCATTACAGATAAAAACTTTTTTGTTTTTATCTTTTACCCAATCTAAAACAAATTTTTTAGGCTCATAATTTTTTGGACATCCAATACTTAACTTAAAAGAAAACTTCACTGAAGCTGCAATTAAACTATTTAACACATTATTTGAATCTCCTATCCAGCAAATATTTAATTTTGATATTGATTTATTTTTTATTTCTTCAACAGTAAAAACATCTGACAAAACTTGTGTTGGATGTGATGACGGACTTAATCCATTAATAATTGGTATTGTTGAATATTTTTTAAACTTTTCAATTTTTTCATCACTATCCGTTCTCAACATAAAGCCATCTCCATATGTTGCTAAAATTTTTGCTGTATCTTCTAAGCTTTCTCCACCTTGACCTAGATGAAGTTCGTTAGATCTAAGTGTTAAAGTGCCTCCACCTAATTGCTTAATAGCTAAATAAAAGCTTAATCTTGTCCTTAAACTAGACTTTTCAAACATTTGAATCAAAAGCTTGCCTTTTAAAGGGGCGTCTTTATCAACCTCTAAGGTACTTAGTTTCTTTCTTAATTTCTTTCTTTTTTTTGCATCATTTACAATTTTTCGTAAATCCGCAGCTGGAATATCTTTCAGATTTATAAAATGCTTCATTTCAATTAAAATTTTTACAGACTTTATGAATTATATTTAATGCTTGATCTAACTCACTTTTTTTAACATTAAGAGGAGGTAATACTCTTATTACATTTTCTGCAGCTCTAATTGTTAATAGTTTATTTTTCATGAGTTCTTCAATAAATTTTGATTGTTCTTTATAAAGTTGGATACCAATTAAAAATCCTCTTCCTCTTATTTCTTTTATTGTTTTTGGAAACATTTCTTTAAGTGCGTTTAATTTCTGATGAAAATATAATGAATTTTTTTTTACATTATCTAAAAAAGTTTTTTTAGAAATTATATCAATTACTGCGTTGCCAACTGCCATTGCAAGAGGGTTTCCTCCAAATGTTGAGCCATGTGTTCCTTGGGTCATTCCTGATGCAACTTTTTTATTCATCAACACTGCACCTAGAGGAAAGCCTCCTCCTATTCCTTTTGCGATTGGAACAATATCTGGTTTAACTTTTGATTTTTCAAAAGCAAAAAAATCACCCGTTCTTCCTATGCCGCACTGAACCTCATCAAGAATAAGTAATATCTTTTTTTGATTACAAATTTTTCTAAGTTCTCTTAAACACCAGTCAGGTATCACCTTGATGCCGCCTTCACCCATAATAGTTTCAACCATTATAGCTGCAGTTCTTTTGGTAATAGATCTTTTTAGAGATTTATGATCTCCAAAATCAAAATGATCAAAACCCTCAACCTTTGGTCCAAAACCTTCGGTCATTTTCTTAGATCCACTAGCATATATCGCAGCCAGAGTTCTTCCATGAAAGGAATTTCTTACACATAAAATTCTATTTTTTTGAGGTTGACCAATTGAATAGAAGTACCTTCTTGCAACCTTTATTGAGGCTTCAGTTGCCTCTGCACCACTATTTTGAAACATCACATAGTCAGCAAAAGTTTTTTTTGCTAACTTGCTCGCTAATAGTTCTCCTTCTGGAATTATAAAGGCATTTGATACATGCCAAAGTTTTTTTGATTGGGTGTTTATAGCTTTTATTAATTTTGGATGTGCGTGTCCTAAAGAATTTACAGCTATACCCTGAACAAAATCTAAATATTTTTCACCTTTATAACTTTTGAGGTAGCTACCTTTGCCACTTTTAAAGGAAATTTTTTTTCTATTATAATTATAAGCTAAGTGACTCATGAATAAATTTAATTGTTAATAAACATTAATAGATACAAGCCATGATTGAAAATTAAATAAATACTTTAATGTTAATAACTATTAATATTTCCTTGTTTAATTTTTTATTCTAACAGTATATTGTGATTTTAAAAAATAAATATACTAGATATTGAAATTATGAGCTGGAACGAAGAAAAAGTTAATAAACTTAAAGAGCTTTGGGGAAAAGGTAATACAGCTAGTCAAATTGCTGAAATTATAGGTGGAATAAGTCGGAACGCGGTCATAGGTAAAGCCCACAGACTTAACCTTTCAGCAAAAATTAAAACAAGAACAGCTACTTCAAATCAGAACTTTGATAATTCACTAAAAGATAATCAAGAAATTCATCAAAAGAGAGGGAGAAAAAGTAAATTTAAATCACTTATAATTGAAAAAGATTTTGAACCAGAAAATCCAAAACAATTAGAAGAATTAGACGAAAGTTCTTGTAAATGGCCAATTGGTCATCCAGATGAAAA
>LIBV01000064.1 GCA_001438335.1 Pelagibacteraceae bacterium BACL5 MAG-120820-bin39 | reverse complement strand
ATTAATCTTAGAAGTGATAGTGAATTTACCGAAATAAGTATTGAAGATGATGGTCCAGGTTATCCAAGGGATATAGTCCCTAAAATTGGAGAACCATACTTAAAAACTTCCAAAAATAATGAGCTTTCAGGATTAGGACTTGGTATTTTTATAGGAAAAACTTTATTGGAAAAAAATTTTGCATATGTAAATTGTGGAAATTCTAAAACTAGAAGTGGAGCTGAAGTAATAATTAAATGGAAGAATAGAGAACTAATGAATATTTAATGCAGTTTAGTTTTTGTATCAAACAATGAACTTAATTGAGAAACCATAACATCACCCAGCTCATTTACATCCGTAATTTTAATTGCCCTATCATAATATCTAGAAACATCATGACCAATACCAATTGCTAAAATTTCAACTTCTGTTTTTTCTTCTATAAATTTAACCATTTTTTTTAAATGTTTTTCTAAAAAATCTCCAGAGTTAACAGAAAGGGTTGAATCATCAACCGGCGCACCATCTGAGATTACCATTAAAATTTTTCTTTCTTCTTTTCTTTTTTTCAATCTATTAAATGCCCAAGAAATTGCCTCTCCATCTATATTCTCTTTAAGTAATCCTTCTTTCAACATTAAACCAATATTACTTTTTGCTTGTCGCCAATGAGTGTCTGCACCCTTGTAAATAATATGTCTTAAGTCATTAAGTCTTCCAGGTGTTTTAGGTTTACTATTTTTATTCCAAGACTCTCTGCTTTGACCACCCTTCCAGTTTTTTGTAGTAAATCCAAGTATTTCAACTTTAACTGAACATCGCTCCAAAGTTCTTGATAAAATATCAGCACATATTGCTGCAATTGTAATAGGCCTTCCTCTCATTGAGCCTGAGTTATCAATTAGTAATGTGACTACAGTGTCTTTAAATTCCAAATCTTTTTCTTTTTTAAATGACAATGAATTATATGGATCAATAATTATTCTTGGTAGTTTAGAGCTATCTAGCAAACCCTCTTCAAGATCAAACTCCCAAGCACGATTTTGTTTTGCTAACAGTTGTCTTTGAAGTTTATTTGCAAGTTTAGTAATTACGTCTTGAAACCCAATTAATTGTTGATCAAGTGTTTTTCTAAGTTTTTTTGACTCATCAGCATTTTCTAAGTTTTCTGCTTTAATTACTTCGTCAAATTCTGTCGTAAATATTTTGTATTCAAGGTTAATATTATTTAAAATTTTCTTTTGAATTACTTGTTCAGAACTTTCTTTATCAGAATCTGTATCAACTAGCTGTTCATCCATTTTAAATTCATCAATATTATAATCTGAGTCTAAACTTGCTTCGGTTTCTTCATCTTTATTTTGATCTTTTTTATCTTCAGAATCACTTTGCTCTTCATCATTCGAGGGATTATCTTGACCTTCATCAGGATTTTCTTCTTTAGTCTCCTCATTATCTTCGCTTTCAAAAATATCCATTTGCTCTAATATTTCTGAAAATTTTGAACCGTATTTATTTTGATTTTCCAAATTTTCTTTAAGAAATTTAATATGTTTGCTTATTGATTGATCAAATTCGGTTTCCCAAAAAGCTAACATTTTAGAAGTTAACGAATTTAATTTAATTTTATGAAAATTTTTTAACATGTATAATTCAAATGCCTCAACAACCGGCACATCATCTTTTGTTTTAAGCTGATCTTTTCGTTTTAGATTGACTATCTGTTGATAATTCTCAGTAAAATTTTTTTCTATACCCTTAAGCATTTTACCACCTAAAGTTTCATATCTTATTTTTTCAGCAATATTATATAAAGATTTACAAGAATTATTCTGAGGAAGATTTTTTTTATAAATTTCATCATTAGAAAATTTTTTTTTAAGAGCATTAGAGTCGGTCTCTGCTCTAAATTTAATAAAATCACTTTTAGTAGTTAAATTATCTATTTCAAAAAAATCAAATTTTTTTGAACTTTTGTTTTGTTTCGGATTTTCTTTTATTTTTAAGTCGTCAGAAATTACTCTAGCAGTTGACTCGAGTGCTTGTTTGAATTTTTCTTTAAGGTTTGACTCTTTAGAGCTCATTAAATTTGAATATTAACTAAAGACTCTGGCAGTTCCTCTCCAAAACATCTTTGATAATATTCAGCGATAGTGCTTTTTTCTATTTCATCGCATTTATTTAAGAAAGTAACTCTGAATGCATAGCCAGTATCTTTAAAAATTTCTGCATTTTCTGCCCAGTGCAATACAGTCCTTGGACTCATAACTGTTGAGATATCGCCTGCAATAAATCCTTTTCGTGTTAAAGATGCTACTTTTATCATATTTGCAACTTTTTCTTTACCCTTGGGGTTATTAAAATTTTTATTTTTAGCTAGAATTATTTCCATTTCTCTTTCAAGGCTTAAATAGTTTAAGGTAGTTACAATATTCCATCTATCCATCTGTCCCTGGTTAATTTGTTGAGTCCCATGGTATAAGCCAGTAGTATCTCCTAAACCAACAGTGTTAGAAGTTGCAAATAATCTAAAAAATTTATTCTGTTTAATAACTTTATTTTTGTCTAATAGCGTAAAATTACCTTCTGCTTCTAATACTCTTTGAATAACAAACATCACATCTGGTCTTCCCGCATCATATTCGTCAAATACCAATGCAACAGGGTTTTGAATTGACCATGGAAGAATACCTTCATTAAACTGAGTTACCTGTTTGCCATCTTTTAAAACAATGGCGTCTTTACCGATTAAATCAATTCTACTTACATGACTATCTAAATTAACTCTAATACAAGGCCAATTTAATCTTGCAGCAATTTGCTCTATGTGAGTAGATTTACCAGTACCATGATATCCTTGAACTAAAACTCTTTTATTAAAAGCAAAACCAGAAATAATTGCTAGAGTTGTGTCTCGATCAAATTTATAGTTTTTGTCAATTTCAGGGACATATTCGCTTTTTTCAGAAAAAGCATTTACTTCCATATCGCTATCTATGCCAAAGGTTTGCTTTAATGAGATCTTAATATCAGGTTGAATGTTTAAATTAGGTGTCAATTTTTTCTCTATATGTATTTTTTAACTGGGTATAAGCTAAAGTTATTAATTTAAGTTTTTCCTCGTATTTTTTATTTCCATCATTTATATCGGGGTGAAATTTTTTGACAAGTAATTTGAATTTTTCCTGTATTTTCTGCCATTTTAGACCTACAGAAACTCCTAAAATTCCAAAAGCTTTTATATCATTATGATTAAATTTAAATTTACTCATATGATTATATTCACTTTTTAATCTATCTTTATCTAATTCATCTCTCAAAGTGTTATTCCAAAGAACTTTAAAGAAGTTATCCGAAGAGCTAAAACTTTGTGTTGGTTTGTGCCAAGTCATATCAGATTTTAAAAAATCCATAACTTGATCATCATTCATTCCTGAAAAGTAATTCCAATTTTTATTAAACTCTTTTACATGGTCTAAACAAAGTAAACGGTATTTTTTACTATTATCTTTTTCTACAGGCGCTCTATATTCACCTATTTCTTTACAATTATTCCAGTCACAAATGTTTTTCATGATATATAATAAATAATATTTATGGATATAAATCAGTTAATTGCAATTATAAAAAAAAAAATAGTTAACCAGTTTGTC
Organism: Pelagibacteraceae bacterium BACL5 MAG-120820-bin39; assembly: GCA_001438335.1. GTDB lineage: Bacteria > Pseudomonadota > Alphaproteobacteria > Pelagibacterales > Pelagibacteraceae > Pelagibacter. The sequence continues at coordinate 2,044 of LIBV01000064.1, read as the reverse complement.
GTAGACAGTATTGATATCGAAGATAAATCTTTTTTACACAAAAATCATTCAGGAAATCAACCAGGAAAATATCATTTAAAAATAAAAATTAAATCAGATCAGCTTAAAAATTTAAGCAAAATCGAGAGTACAAAAAAAATTTATAAAACTTTAGATGAAGAAATGAATAAATTTATTCATTCCATACAAATCTTAATTGATTAGCTCTCGTTTAAGAAACGAAGCTAAATCATTTTTACTATATTGATTTTTATAAATAGGTTGACCAATTTTTTTAAGTAAAACTAAATTGATTTTATCTGAGTTATTTTTTTTATCTTTAGTCATAAAAGATAAAATTCTTTTTAAATCCTTTAATGAAAAATATTTATCAAGATTTATTGGTAATTTTGCCTTTTTTAAATGAGCGAAGATTGATTTTACTTCATTAATTTTAATTAACTTATTTTTTAAGCTAAATTTTAATGCGGAATTCATTCCTAATATTACAGCCTCACCATGATTTAATTTTTTGGAATACCCTAGGCAAGCCTCATAAGCATGAGCAAATGTATGACCAAAATTCAAAATTTTTCTTATTTCTTTTTCAGTCTCATCTTTTTGAACTATGTCTCGTTTAATTTTGCAGCTCTCAAAAATTGCCTTTTCTATATATGGAGATTTTAAATTTAGGACGTTGAAAACATTTTTATCCAAATAATCATAAAATTTTTTATTCGAAATTAGAGAATGTTTTAATACCTCACCGTATCCACAAATTAACTCTCTTTTTGGAAGGGTTTTTAAAAAATTTGTATCACTGATGACTAATCTAGGCTGGTAAAAACTTCCAATTAAATTTTTTCCATATTGAGTGTTCACACCAGTTTTGCCACCAATTGAAGAATCTACTTGTGATAACAATGTTGTTGGAAGATTTATAAATGTTAAACCTCTTTTAAATAGGCTTGCAGCAAAACCACCAACATCACCTGTAATTCCCCCTCCAATAGTGATCAAACAATCTTCTCTACTAAAATTTTCCTTAAGAAGAATACTTAATATATTGTTAACACTATTTTGATTTTTATTTTTTTCACTAGTGTTGAAATTAAAAAGATGAGTATTTTTAATTTTAAGTGATTTTTTAATTTTAAATATAATTTTTTTTGAAATATTTTTGTCAACAACTAGTAGGCATTTTTTAAAAGTTAAAGAGTTTTTTTTAAGGATCTTAGATATTTGTGGAATAAGATTAGACCCAATTATTATTGGATAAGTATGTGATTTAGTCTGAACTTTCAGCTGAATAGGTTTCATAAATTTTTAAAATTTTATTTGTAATTTCAAGTTTTGTTTTATTTTCACAATTAATCTTATACAGGGCTTTGGCATAAATGTTAGAACGTTTTTTAATTAAATCAATTAATTCTTCATCAGTTGATTTAAAAGCAATAGGTCTTTTTTCGCTATTTTTAATTCTATTAATTAATGTTTTGCTATCCCATTTTAACCAGAAAGATAAATTATTTTTTAATACTTCATTTTGAATATATTCATTATTAAATGCGCCACCACCTAATGAAAATACTCCATTTTCATTTTTTAAAAATTTTAAAGTAATTTTTTCCTCTAATTTTCTAAAAAATATTTCTCCTTTTGACTGAAAAATTTTTGAAATTTTCATGTCTAATTCTTTTTCAATTTCAGCATCTATGTCAAAAAAATTTAATTTTAGTTTTTTTGATACAAGCAAGCCTATGGAAGTCTTTCCTGAACCCATCATGCCTATAAAAACAAGATTTTTTTTTGATTTCATAAGTTTCTTTATTGAAAAAACACAAATATGTCTTAATTTGAAATTAATTAACGATATATGCAATTCACTAAAAACACAAGTTCAGACAAAAGCAATTTAGTAAGTTTGATCGTAAAGATTGGATTAATTTTAGCTGTGTTAGTCACAATAGTTTTTTTTATTAATAAAATTGATTTTCCTGCTCCAAAAAAAGAAATTGATAAAATTATTCCTAATGAGAATTTTAAAATTGTTAAATAAGATTAG
>LIBV01000063.1 GCA_001438335.1 Pelagibacteraceae bacterium BACL5 MAG-120820-bin39 | reverse complement strand
AAAAAATCTCTTCTTTCTGGTTTTTTATCTGACATCTTTAAATTTTAAGTTAAAAATCATTTAATATATGATTTCTTATAAGAAAAAAGTATTTTTTCTACTGAAAGAATGACACATTAATAATGAGCCAAAGACCCAAAATAGCTTTATATGAACCAGATATTCCTCAAAATACTGCAGCTATTATTAGAACGTGTGCATGTTTGGGTGCTAAATTAGAGATTATTGAGCCATGTGGTTTTTTATTTAGCGATAAAAGATTCAAAAGAGTTGTAATGGATTATATGGATGAAAGATCAATAAAGTTTTACCAAAGCTCAGAACATTTTTTTAAGTCAAAAAAAAATGAAAGAGTGGTTTTAATGACTACAAAAGCATCTATAACTTACTCTAATTTTAAATTTGACACTAATGATACAATTTTATTTGGAAGAGAAAGTGCGGGTGTTCCAGAAAAAATTCACGAAATGGTTAATCACAGGTTAAAAATACCGATGATAAATAATAAAAGGTCTTTAAATTTAGCATCATCAGTTGCTATAATATTGGCTGAAAGTTTAAAACAAACAAATTTAATATAAAATGGATCTGGAGATTAAAAAAGACTTGGCAAGCAATTGGTTTAAAACTCTTCAAGAGGCAATTTGTAATGATATTAGTAATCTTGAGAATAACAAAATACAATTCACATCAAAAACATGGAAAAGAAGCAAAATTAAAGATGAAGGTGGTGGAGAATATAGAATTTTAAAAAATGGAAAAATTTTTGATAAAGTGGGTGTTAATTATTCAAAAGTATATGGAGCATTTCCAAAAGAATTTCAAAAAAATATTCCAGGTGCAGCTAAAGATCCAAGGTTTTGGGCGTCGGGGATTTCAGTAGTAATGCACATGAAAAATCCACATATTCCTGCAATGCATTTTAACACGAGGTATATCTCAACTACTTATGATTGGTTTGGTGGAGGCATGGATGTAACACCATGCATAAATGATATAAATGAAAAAAGGAATTTTCATTTAACTCTTAAAAAAATGTGTGATCGTCATAATAAAAGTTACTATAAGAAATACAAAAAATGGTGTGATGAATATTTTTATTTACCTCATAGAAAAGAAGCTAGAGGAATTGGTGGAATTTTTTTTGATTATAAAAAAAAAAATTTTGAAAAGGATTTCAAATTCGTTAGAGATGTTGGTGTAACATTTCAAATGATATTTAATTCAATTATTGAAAAAAAAATAAAAAAGAAATGGAATAATAAAGATAAGGAAATACAATATATAAAAAGAGGAAGATATGCAGAGTTCAATTTGCTCTATGATAGAGGCACTAAATTTGGACTTCAAACAGGTGGGAACGTTGAGGCAATATTGATGTCTTTACCACCTTTAGCGAAATGGAATTAAAATGGAAAAAGAACCCATTACCTTAAATGGACTTAATAAATTAAAAGAAGAACTAATTTATTTAAAAGAAAAAAAAAGACCTGAAATTGTGGCTGCAATATCTGAAGCAAGATCACATGGTGATTTAAAAGAAAATGCCGAGTATCATGCTGCTAAAGAAGAACAATCGCATAATGAAGGAAGAATTAATGAGATTAATGATATCATTGCTAGAGCTAATGTAATCGACATAACCAAAATGACTAATGACGGAAAAGTAATTTTTGGCTCAACAGTTTATTTGGAAAATTTAGATACTGGAGAAAACATCAATTACAAAATAGTTGGAAAAGATGAGGCAGATTTAAAACAAAAACTAATTTACTTTCAGTCCCCTATCGGAAAAGGCCTTATAGGTAAAAATAAAAATGATTTAGTGGAAATCTCAACTCCAGCAGGAATTAAAAATTTTGAAATTAAAGATGTTAAGTATGTTTAATTTTTAACAATATTTTGAATTTGTTTTTCTGATATCTTGAAATTATTATCTACCCAAATTGTTTCAATTTTTTTTAGTTTTTCTCCCAAGCTTTTACCCTCCGGTAGATTATATTTTGACATCAACAACTTAGCACCAATTGGTAAAGTGGGAATTGTTTTGTTGTTAAAAATTTCTATAAACTTAATTAATTTTTTATCTACTTTTTTTGAATTAAATAAATAAAAATTAATTACATCAATTACTGACTGTCTTCCTTGAAAATATAACAATTTATTTAAATTTTTTTCTGTATAAAATTTATTATTAATTTTTTGTTTATAAAAATTATCAATAAATTTAAGTCTTTTTTGATCCTTTTTAGATAATTTAAATTTAAATAAAAAATAATCAGCATTATCAGTTTCATCAATTACCAATAATGAAAGTATAAAAATAAAATCAGTCTTTGAAAAAAATTTTTTAATATATTGATTTGGGCTCTTAAAAATATCTATTTTTTTAAATTGTGGAAATATTAGTTGAATTAATTCAAGACAATTTTGATCTTTAAACAACTTTTGCAAATTATCTAGAGTTACTAGTTTCTTAAACTCATCAAGTAATCTTTCAGAGGATAAACTTACAACTCCTCCTAAATTTTTTCTTATTATTTTTATAATTTTTAAATCGTGAGGCTTCTTTGAATAATTTATATAAAATCTGACATACCTTAGAATTCTTAAATAGTCTTCCTTAATTCTCTCTTCACACTCTCCTATGAAATTTATGACCCCTTCTTCAATATCTTTTTTACCATTGAATGGATCAAATATATTTCCATCCTTATCAGCATAGATTGCATTTATAGTAAAATCTCTTCTTGATGCATCTTCTTTCCAATCTAATGAAAATTCTACTTTTGCGTGACGTCCGTCTGTTGCAACATCTTTTCTTAAAGAAGTTATCTCAAATTTTTTATCCTCAATTAATGCAGTGATAGTCCCGTGCTCAATACCACTTTCATAATAATTTATATTATTTTTCCTTAATGCTTTACAAACTTCATCTGGTTTTAAATTGGTTGCTAAATCTATATCATCAGTTATTTCTTTATTAATAATTTTACGAATACAACCTCCAACAAATCTGATCTCGCTAATGTCAGAAAAATTATTTATTGCTAAAAAAATTTTTTTTAAAGAATTATTCTGGCTGAGCTCTAAGACTTTAGATGAAATATAATCTTGATTTTTAGATCTAAAAAAAAGTTTGTTTAAAAAATTATTCATATTTGGCTGGGGCTCTAGGATTCGAACCTAGGATGCAGGTACCAAAAACCCGTGCCTTACCACTTGGCTAAGCCCCAATATTAGTTTCGTATAGCACAAAAAAATAAAATTTATATAGTTTTTGAGGATATACACCAGTAATTTTTAAATTTTTTAGTAAAAATTTTTCTAGCTTTTTCACAAGCTTTTTTAGATAGATAATAAGCAACTATAGCAGATCCCGATCCAGTCATTCTTACAAAAATTGGCTTACATTGATTAGCAATAAATATTTTGATTAATTTTAATTTAGGATATTTTTTAAAAGCTATATTTTCTAAATCGTTATTTAGTTTTTGTAAAAAATTAGTATCAAACATTTTTTTTTGTGGTTTATTAAATTTTGATTTTGTAAATTTCATCACACCTGAGTAAATATTTTTAGTCGAACATCCAAAATTAGGTTTAACCACAAGTGTAAAAAGTTTTTTACAATTTTTATATCTTTTAATTACATTGTTTGATGATAAAATTGTATTTGATGTATTAATACCTAAAATAACATCTGAACCAATAAATTTTGTAATTGCCAATAGTTGCTTTCTGGTAATTTTAATAATTTTTTTTTCTATAAAATATTTTAATATTGTAGCAGCATTCATTGAGCCACCTCCTAAACCTGCCTTGGAAGGAATATTTTTTTTTATTCGTATTTCAAATTTTTGATCTTTTAAAATTTGTCTATCATCAAGTATTTTTAACAAATTAGAAATAGTATTTTTTTTTTTAATACCATAAGAAAATTTTCCATAAAATTTAATTTGATGCTTATCTAAATTGATTTTTTTAATATAAATTAAATCATTTAAATCTATAAAAGCAACTAGACTCTCAATTTTATGCATTTTAGATAGCTTTCCCAAAACATTGAGCGCTAAGTTAATCTTAGCAAAAGATTTTATTTTTTGAAATGCCATTGTTATGAGTTACTTAAGCCTTGGCTAAGTTTGATGCTAATTTTTTTTTTCATATCCGCATCAGTATCTTCAAAATTTAAAACATTATTCCAAAAATATCTTGCTTGGATCTTTCTATCTAATTTCCACAAAATATCTCCGTAATGATCATTAACTGTTGGATCATCTGGCATTAATTCTACTGCTTGTCTAAGTAGTGGTTCTGCTTTTGAGTAATCATCAGTTAGATAATATGCCCATCCAATTGAATCAATTATGTATGGATCATTACTTTTTGAAGCATAAGCTCTTTCAAGCATCTCTATTGCCTCTGGTATTTTAAAATTTCTTTCAAGCCAAGAATATGCCAGATAATTTAAGGTATAAGCGTCATCTGGATTAATACTTAAAGCTTCTAATAAATCTTTATCTGAATTTATATAATCACCCAATCGTTCATAACTCCCGCCTCTTCTATATAAAAGATCTGGTATTTCTTTTGAATTAGAATCTAAAGATTCAATCACTGTTGTATAAAAATTAATAGCAGATTGATATTGTTTTAAGTTCTTATTAAAATCACCCATTTCAAATAAAAATTTGATATTGGGATTTTTAATTTTTGAAAACTTTTCATTTATATAGCTTAATGCTTGAGTTTCTTTTTCTTGCTTAATCAAAATTTGAGCTTCTTTTTTTATTCTAAACCAATAGTAGAATTGATGTTTTTCATCAAAATTTTTTAGAATATCCTTAGCATTGTCAAAATCATTATTTAAATAATAGTTTTCAGCAACAAGAGATAAATTAAATTTAAATTTGGGATTCAAATAATTTGATAAATTTAAATATATATTTGAATTTTGAAAATCGTTTTGAGAAGAATATAAATTTGAAATAAGAAATAAGAATTCACCGACTAAATCGTTATGATTTTTACAAGAAAAAATTTTTTCAAATTCATTAAAATTTTTATTTTCAATCCATAATTTTGTTTGACTAAGTAAAATGGGAGTGTTGATAATATTTAAATCATTTGCGATATTTTCTACTTCTTTAAAATTACCTATTGATATCAAATAATTTAAATAGAAATGTATATATCTTGAGTAATCGCCATCACTATTATTTATTAAATTGAAAAAATACGAGCCAGTGTTTTCCTCATTTAAATAACACCTTTGAAATGTTTCAGAGATGTACGTTAAATTACCGTAGTTCTTTTTTTGAGATTGAATTTTTCCTTGTTTAAAAACATAAACAAATTGTTTTAAAGTTTCAAAAATTACTAATTTAAAACCATCATTATTTGCAAATGGTAATGATTTATCTAAATAACTTTCTACAAGATCAAAATTATTTTTTTTTAAATTATCTAAAGCTAGCAAGATATAAGCTTCAAAAAACTTTGAGTTATTCTTAGTTTCATTTTTTCTAATTATATTAATTGCTTGATCAACATTATTATCTAAAATGATTGAATTTACATACCTTTGCAAATATGGGTCATGATCATTTAATAGATCCTTTGAAGATTTAAAAAAATTAAATGATTCTGAAATATTTTTATTTTGAAAGGCAACTATGCCAGAAAAATAATTGGATAAATCTTTTCTATTAAAATCATTGAAACTATTACTTTTAGAAAATACTGGTGTCTGGTAGGATAATAATAGAATAATTA
>LIBV01000062.1 GCA_001438335.1 Pelagibacteraceae bacterium BACL5 MAG-120820-bin39 | reverse complement strand
AATTTGTCCAATTTGATGAATCTTTTTATCTTTAATCGCAATATCAACATCTTTTAACTCTCCTTCGATGTAACACTGTCCGTTTTTGATTATTAGATCTAACATTTATAAAAAAAGTACTTATATTAAATTTAAGGATCATTCAAACATGAATAATAACCAGGTTTACATTTTAGAGGACAGAGCCATTCTTTATATAAATGGAGATGATGCTAAGGAATTTCTTCAAAATTTGATTAGTAATGATATTAATAAAGTAAATGATGATAATAGTTGTTTTGCTTCACTGCTAACACCTCAGGGAAAATTTCTATTTGAATTTATAATTGTCAAACATAAATCAGGATACTTCATTGATTGCGAAAAAAGTCAGGCCAATGATTTGTTTAAGCAGCTTCGTATTTATAAATTAAGATCTAAGGTCGAAATATTAAATTTGAGTAATGAGTTTGTTATTGCAGTATTTGATAGTGAAAAATTTTTAAGTTTTGATAATGCTAAAGATGTTTTAGGTCATACAGTTAAATATAGAGAAGACCCTATTGTCTTAGATCCAAGACACAAAGAACTAGGAGCCAGATTAATCATAAATTTAGAAAAACTTTACCTATCACTTAAAAAGTTAGGATTAAAAAGTGCTGATCCAATAGAATATTACAAAATTAGTCATCAACTTGGAATAGTTCCAAAAGACTTAAATAAATTACAAAATAAATTATTTGGCATTGAGTGTAATTTTGAGGAGCTTAATGGACTTGATTTTAAAAAAGGTTGTTATGTAGGCCAAGAAAATACTGCGAGAATTAAATTAAAAAATAAATTATCTAAAAGATTATTACCAATTCAAGTTACTAAAGGTGACCTTCATCAAGATGAACCTATTTATAATAATGAAGTTGAAATAGGAAAAATATTAATTGAAAAAGATTTTCCTTTTGCTTTAATAAAATATTTAGATGATAATTTTAATGAAAATTTAAATTATTCCACAAAAAATGCTTCTTTTAAAATTATCAAGCCAAACTGGATTAAATCTTAGAAAACACAAATAATTTGGTGCGGTCGGAGAGAATCGAACTCTCATGGACTAAGTCCACACGGCCCTCAACCGTGCCTGTCTACCAATTTCAGCACGACCGCAATATGTCCCACAATAAATGCATGACATTTATCTTTCAAATTGATAAATTTATGCATGGAATTTACACAAGAAGTTCAAAAAGCAACAGCTTCGATTTATAAAAAAATTTCAAAAGTAATGCCTGAAATTGAATGGTCAGTTCATGCACCCTTAATTCATAAGATTAATAAATTAAAAAAAGAAAAAAATGCAGTTATTCTTGCACACAATTATCAAACTCCAGAAATCTATCATGGGGTTGCTGATTTTTCTGCTGACTCTTTAGCTTTAGCGATTGAGGCATCAAAAACCTCAGCAGATATAATTGTGATGGCTGGTGTGCATTTTATGGCTGAAACTGCAAAACTAATGAGTCCAAACAAAAAAGTTCTTTTGCCAGATATGGATGCAGGATGTTCATTGTCATCCTCTATTACTGGTAAGGATGTAAGATTACTTAAAGAAAAATATCCAGGAGTACCTGTGGTCTCCTATGTGAATACTTCAGCAGAAGTTAAAGCTGAAACTGATGTCTGCTGCACTTCAGCAAATGCAGTTAAAATTGTTAATTCACTTGGTGTTAAAAAGGTAATTTTTTTACCTGATGAATATTTAGCAAAATATGTAGCCTCTCAAACTGATGTCGAAATAATAGCGTGGAAAGGTATATGTATGGTTCATGATCAATTTAATGAAAAAGAAATTCACGAAATCAGAAAAAATAATCCTGGAATAAAAATAATTGCACATCCCGAGTGTCCCCCAGATGTAATTAAAGCAAGTGACTTCGCAGGTTCTACTTCTGGCATGATAAAATATGTTGAAGATCATCAACCAAAAAAAGTGATGATGGTTACCGAGTGTTCAATGAGTGATAATATTCAAGTTGAAAATCCAAATGTTGAATTTATTAAACCATGTAATATGTGCCCACATATGAAAAAAATTACTCTATCTAAAATTCTTGATTGTCTTGAAAATGAGACTGGTGAAATAATTATGGATCAAGAAACAATTGAAAAAGCAAGAACTTCAGTTGAAAGAATGGTAGCTATTGGAAGATAAATTGAGTGTCCAAAATTATTCTTAGTAAGAATTTTATAAGCAATACAGTAAAACTTGCCTTAAATGAAGACCTCTACCCTAATGGGGATATCACTTCAGAACTAATTAAAAATAAAAAAATTATCAAATCTAAAATTATTAGTAATGAAAATGCTTTAGTTGCGGGAATAGATTTTGCAAAACAAACATTTTTGCTAATTGATAAAAAAATTAAATTTAAAATTTTAAAAAAAGATGGATCTATAGTTAAAAAACATAGTGTAATTGCAATTATAGAAGGTAAGGCAAAAAATATTTTGTTAGCAGAAAGAGTAGCTTTAAATTTTTTATCTCATCTCTCTGGGATTGCCACTAAAACAAATCAATTTGTAAAAATAATAAAAGGAAAAAGCAAAATTTGCTGCACTAGAAAAACTATTCCTAATATAAGAGTCATCCAAAAATATGCTGTTAAAGTTGGAGGGGGAACTAACCATAGATTTAATCTGAGTGATGAATTTTTAATAAAAGATAATCATATTGCTAGCTCAAATATTAAAGAAGTAGTTTTAAAAGCTATCCAACATAAAAATAAGAGAAAAATTACAGTAGAAGTAGATAGTGTTAATCAACTAAAAGAAATCATTGGTCTTAAATTTGATACAGTGTTATTAGATAATATGAGTATCCAAGATCTTAGGAAAAGTGTTAAAATTATTGGCAACAAATATGAAACAGAAGCCTCAGGTAACGTAAATTTGAAAAATATTAAAAAAATTGCCTCTACAAAAGTTAACAGAATATCTATTGGTAGTCTAACTCATAGTGTTAAAGCGATAGATTTTAAATTAGAAATTTAACTCACAAATTTTGAAAGATCAGGTTTAAAATAATTTGGACCTTTCATAACTTTACCAGACTCATTGTAAATAGGTTTGCCATTTTGATCTAACTTACTCATGTTTGAATTCTGAACTTCTTCAAAACACTTATCTAAATTAATTCCAAAAGCATGACCAGCCCCATAAGTGACATATAAAATATCTGTTAAAGCATCAGCAACTTCCAATAAATCCTTTTTTTCCATAGCATCTTTTAATTCTGCTAACTCTTCTTTAATCAAGTCGTATCTGAGATTATTAATTTTTTCTGAACTGAATGCTGGATGATTTTTTACTTCTTGACCAAAAGTTTTCATAAAAATTCCAACTTTATCAAAATTTGTCATTTTGCTCCTATAAGTTTTTTAAAATATAATGTATATCTATTTTAATTAATTATTTAATTATTAATCAATGAAATTAAGAAGAGAATTTGACAGTATAGGAAGCATAAATGTTCCAGACAATAAATATTGGGGTGCATCTACTGAAAGGTCAAACAAATTTTTCAATATCGGAAAAATCCTAGTAGATATTTCAATAATCAAATCAATTGCAATAATTAAAAGATCAGCGGCAATAGTTCATGCAAAAGATAAACAAATAAAAAATAATATAAGCAAAGCAATTATCAAAGCCTCTGATGAAGTAATTAAAGGTAAATTAGATGAAAATTTTCCTTTAAAAGTATGGCAAACAGGCTCAGGCACACAAACAAATATGAATGTCAATGAGGTCATTGCAAATAGAGCTATAGAAATTTTAAGAGGAAAAAAAGGAACAAAAAACCCTGTACACCCTAATGATCATGTAAATAAATCACAATCCACAAATGATGTTTATCCAACTGCAATGCATGTCTCTATTGCTATTGAAACAATAAATAAATTATTACCAAGTTTAAGAATACTCGAAAAAGAATTAAAAAAAAAATCATTAGAATTTAAAAATATAATTAAAATTGGCAGAACCCATCTTCAAGATGCTACACCTCTATCTCTAGGACAAGAATTTTCAGGTTATCATACTCAAGTTAAAAAAAGTATAGAAAGAATTGAATATGCTTTAAAAGAAATTTACTATTTAGCTCAGGGTGGGACTGCTGTTGGAACAGGTATTAATTCCAAAAAAAATTTTGATAAAAAAATTGTTAAAGAAATTTCAAAATTTACAAAACTACCTTTTAAACCTGCTGCAAATAAATTTGCTGAATTAGCAGCTCATGACTCGATTGTAAATTTTTCAGGTACCTTAAATACCTGTGCTGTTGCTTTAATGAAGGTATCTAATGATATAAGATTTTTAGGTTCAGGACCAAGAGCGGGTTATGGAGAATTATTATTGCCAGAAAATGAACCAGGATCATCTATTATGCCAGGCAAGGTTAATCCAACTCAATGTGAGGCAGTAACGATGGTTTGTGCAAAAGTTATTGGTAATCACAATGGTATTACCTTAGCAGGTACCCATGGACACTTTGAATTGAATGTCTTTAAACCTTTAATTGCTCATAATATTTTACAATCAATAGATCTAATTGCTGACAGTACCAAAAACTTTGCAATCTTTTGTGTTAAAGGAATTAAAGCTAATAAGAAAAAAATTCAGGAACATCTAGATAATTCTTTAATGCTAGTTACAGCTTTGGCGCCACACATTGGCTATGATAATGCAGCTAAAATAGCAAAAACTGCGTTGAAAAATAATACAACATTAAAATATGAAACTTTAAAGACAGGTTTAATTAATGAAAAAGACTACCAAAGAATTGTAGATCCAAAAAAAATGATCTATCCCGCGTAGATCTTAAAAAAATCATTCATTAATTTTTTAAAATTAACCTTATTTTCAATTAATTTATTTTGTTTGTTAAATTCATCAAAAAATTTACTTACATTTTGGTTTGAAACTTGATCAATTACTATATTTTCAAATGTGATTTGTTTTTTATTAAAATCATAATTAAAATCTAAATTAAGATTAGAAAATTCAGCTCTATATTTACTGCCAGTTTGAAAATAACTATAAACATCATCTATTTTAGAAATATCAATCTTTAATGAACCATTAATTCCAATATTATTTTGATCAATATAAATAGCACTATTTAAAAGTTCAATTTGAACTGCATTTATCCAGTTTAATTTAGATCCTTTTAAATAAATTAACCCCTCTTCAATCTTTAATTTTATATCTATATTTTTTAAGTCATCATTTTGTTCAGAGTTATTAAACATTAAACCAATATCTAAATTAATGTTTTCATTATTTAAAATTTCACTTTTTAATAATTCTAACACAAATGAATTTTCTCTAAATATATTTTCAAAATTAATACTTTCTAAATTAAAATCAGCTGATAGATAAAAAGGTTTAAAATCTATAATTCCATTAAATTTATAATTGTCCTGATTTTTATTATTAGAAAATTTAAAAGTATCATTTGTAAGTTCATAATTAGAAGCAATATCTTTATTATTAAAAGTGAATTTAATAAATCCTATTTTTGGTTCTTTGCTATAATCAAATTTATTTTCAATAGAGGTTTTAATTATTTTTGATAAAATTTTTAAATATAATTTTTTTTCTTCATTATTATTTTCAATATCTATTTGATAAGGGATATTAAATATTTCACCCTGACCCATTAAAATATTTAATTTTTTTTCAAGATCATAATATAAATCATAATTTAATATTTTATTAACAAATAAAATTTCTTTTTCTAAATTTTTATAAAAGAAATTTGTATTTTTAATTAAAAATTTATTTTTATTGACAGGAA
>LIBV01000061.1 GCA_001438335.1 Pelagibacteraceae bacterium BACL5 MAG-120820-bin39 | reverse complement strand
CTAAACAAATTGACGATAAAATAAATTCAAAAAAATCAAATGTTTTTAACAAAATAATTTCATATTTAATTGTAGCTGTAATATCTTTTGTAGCATTGATAATTGTCCTAGATACTTTTAAAACTCCTTTAAATAATATTTTTCCAAATTTAGAACAAATATTATTTAACTTATATGAAACATTTGAAGATATAGGTTTATTTTTTAAAGACCTTATTAAATAGAAAATGATTAATTATATTTCAAAACCGTTTAAATGGTTTTTTAAACTTGAAGCTGCTAGTGGCCTAGTTCTTTTGATTGCAGCAATATTAGCACTAATTATTAGCAATGGATCCTTAGCTGATTTATATTTTCACACTTTAGAGAAATATTTATTTATTGGTATAAATGATTTCGGTTTAAAGTTATCAGTCCATCATTGGATAAATGATGCATTAATGGCAATCTTTTTCTTTTTTGTTACTTTAGAAATTAAAAGAGAATTTATTCAAGGAGAATTATCTAATCTTAAACAGGCAATGCTACCAATTATAGCTGCTGTTGGAGGTATGATAATCCCTGCTCTTTTTTATGTTGTAATTAATTTTGGCAATTCTGAAACAATGAATGGATGGGCTATACCTTCAGCTACTGATATAGCATTTTCATTAGGAATTTTATCTCTTTTGGGATCAAGAGTTCCAATATCATTAAAAGTTTTTTTAACCGCTTTAGCAATAATCGATGATCTTGGAGCAATTTTAATTATAGCCTTTTTCTACTCAGGCGACTTAAGCATAGTTTACTTAAGCTTAATTTTAATCAGTTATATTTTACTTTTAATTCTTAATAAGTTTTCAATTAAAGTATTCACCCCTTATTTGATTATTGGTTTGTTTATGTGGTTCTTTACCTATAAATCTGGAATTCATGCAACAATAGCTGGTGTATTGTTAGCTTCAACAATTCCACACAGACTTAAGGAACGTGATTTTTCCTTATTAGTTAAATTAGAGCATGCAATTTCTCCTTATGTAGCATTTATGATAATGCCTTTATTCGCTTTTGCTAATGCGGGGGTTAGCCTTACAGGATTATCTTTATCAACTTTACTGAACCCAGTGCCGTTAGGAATTTTATGTGGTCTCTTTTTTGGCAAACAAATTGGAGTATTATTATTCTCTTTTGTATCAATTAAATTAAAATTTGCTGAAATGCCAAATAATTCTACCTGGTTAAGTTTATACGGGGTTTCAATATTAACTGGTATTGGTTTTACGATGAGTTTATTTGTTGGTAACTTAGCTTTTGTTGAAAATGTACAATATATGGATGGTGTTAAAATAGGAGTTTTGGCTGGATCATTACTTTCTACCTTAGCTGGATATTTTTTATTATTAGTTACTTCAAAAAAATAATGGTTAATTATAGATTATTAATATTAATATTATTTATGACATTTTCTTTCTTTGGCAACACAAAAGCAGAATATAAAAATATTTTTTATGATTTTAAAATAAACTCAATTAATGATGAAGAAATCGATTTAGCTATTTATAAGAATAAAACTATTCTTCTTGTTAATGTGGCTAGTAAATGTGGTTTTACCAAACAATATGCGGATCTTCAAAATTTATATGATAATTATAAAGAAAAAGGACTTGTTGTAATAGGTGTTCCATCTAATCAATTTGGCTCTCAAGAACCCGGTTCTAACGATGAAATTAAAGATTTTTGTGAGACTAATTTTGGCATAAATTTCCCAATGACTAGCAAATATAACGTTAAAGGAAATGATGCTCATCCTATTTATTTATGGGCTAAAGAAAATTTTGGAAATTCAGCAGTTCCAAAATGGAATTTTCATAAAATTTTAATTAATAAAGATGGCAAAATTGAAGACACATATGGATCAATAACCAATCCAATGTCAGGCAAAATAGTTAAAAAAATTGAAGAAATTCTATAAATTTATTTTCATTCCATCATAACCAGGAACTACATTTTTCGGTAAGAGTTTTTTTAAAACCTTGTAATCTAAAACTGGTGAAAGGTTAGTTAGTATTGAATTTTTAGGCTTAAATTTTGAAATAATATTTAAAGATGCTTCTAAATTAAAATGAGAAGGATGAAAATTATACCATAAACAGTCTATTATTAAGTATTTAAGATTTTTAAAATCTTTATAATCTTTTTCATAAATTTTACTAACATCAGTAATATAAGCTAATTTTTTGTCTATTATAAAACAATTAGATTTTACTTTTCCATGATCAACTTTTATTGATTTTATTCTAATTTTTTTATTATTATTTTTAGTAAAAAAATTTTTTTGGAGTTTATTTAGTTTAAGTGTTGCCGGATATTCTTTTGAATAACTTTTAAAACAATATGAAAAATTATGTTTTAAATAATTTGAAGTTGCATTATCAGCGTAGACATTAATGGGTTTTTTATTATTAATATAAAAAGATCTTAAGTCATTTATGCCATGGGTTTGATCAGCATGCATATGTGAATATAGCACTCTATTAATTTTTTTGATTTTATGTCTTAATAATTGTTGACGTAGATCTGGAGAAGTATCAATTAGGATATTTTCATCGGATGTTTTCAACAATGCGGAACATCTTGTTCTAAAATTTTTCTTAATTTTGGGATCGCAATTGCCAAAAAATCCATCTGGTCTTGGTACACCCATTGAACTACCGCAGCCTAATATGATAAATTGCACTTTAATCTAATTTATAAAAAGGTTATTAAAATTATTTGTAGTTCTGCTAGAAATTTCACTAAAAGAAACATCTTTAATTTCAGCTAATTTTTCAGCTGTGTATTTAATAAAAGAAGGTTCATTTTTTTTGCCTCTATTAGGAACTGGCGCTAAAAAAGGACTGTCTGTTTCAATTAATAATTTATCAAGAGGTATAGTTTTAAAAGTTTCTTGTAGGTCTATTGCATTTTTGAATGTAATTATACCACTTGCAGAAAAATAGGAGTTTAATTCTAAAAGTTTATCCGCAAACTTTTTACTACCAGTAAAACAATGCATTAAAATTTTTAAATTATCCTTTTCATGGTTTTTAAGTATTTGGTAGGTTTCATCTTCAGCATCTCTAGAATGAATTATTAATGGCATATTAAGCTTTATAGATGCCTGAATATGTTCTTCAAAACTTTTAATTTGTTGATCTTTGTCACTATGATTATAAAAAAAATCTAATCCTGTTTCCCCAATACCAATAATTTTATTACTTTGCTTTACATGATTTATAATTTGATCAGTATCAACTATGTTATCTTTAGCTTCATGAGGATGTATTCCAAAAGTGCCATAAATCATTGGATCTTTTTCTATAATTTTCAAAATATTGGTGAAACTATCTAATGTAGTACAGATAGTAAGTATTTTCTCTAGGCCTATTTCTTTAGAGCGCTTTATAACGTTTTCAAGATCTTCAAATAAAGGTTCGTGATCTAGATGACAATGTGAATCAATCATTATTTTTTTCTATTTTTTTAAATAAGATATCTATTTTATTGATACTACTTCCTTCTTCTAAATATTTATGATTTTGAATTGATGATAATTCAATTTGATTTTCTTTTATATTAAATATTTTTAAAGCTTTTAAAGAAGACTCTGGAATTATAGGAAACAACATAAAGCTAATTTTTCTAACAATTTCTAAGGTTGTATATACAATTGTATTCAATCTGACCTGATCATCTTTTTTTTTCCAAGGTTCTTGATCATTAAAATATTTATTTGCTTCAAATAAAGATTTTACAATATAGTCTATATAAAAATTAATATTTTGATCATCAATTTTATCTCTTATTGTTGTTAAATTATCTTTATACTTATTTAAAATAATAAAATCTTCATCATTAAATTTAATATCGTTTGGAATTTTGCTGTTACAATTTTTAATCGCAAAAGCAGTTACTCTTTGACATAAATTACCAAAGTTATTTGCTAAATCACTATTAATGCAATCCTCTAGTCGCTCTTGAGAAATATTTCCATCATTACCAAAAGATACTTCTTTAATTAGATAATATCTTAGTGGATCCAATCCATATTGATTTATGATTTCCAATGGGTCCAAGATATTACCTTTAGATTTGGACATTTTTTCATTATCTGAAAGTATCCAGCCATGACTGTAAATTTTTTTTGGTAATTCTATTTTTGCAGCTAAAAGAAATGCAGGCCAATAAACGGCATGAAATCTAAGAATATCTTTGCCAATTAAATGAATATTAGCCGGCCAAAACTCTTTATAAAGTTTATCTTCTTTATTTGGATAATTCAAAGCACTGATATAATTGGTAAGAGCATCCAACCACACATAAATAATATGCTCATTATTATCTGGAACTTTTATCCCCCAAGAAAAAGTTTTTCTACTAACTGATAAGTCTTTTAAACCACCTTTTACAAAACTTACCACTTCATTTTTTCTAGATTCTGGAGATATAAAATCAGGATTGTTCTTATAATAATCTAATAAAGGTTGTTGCCATTTAGACAGTCTAAAAAAATAAGACTCCTCCTCTATCCATTCAACAGATGATTTTGATAATACTGCAATTTTTTTACCATCAATTTCCTCAATTTCATCTTCATTATAAAATGCTTCATCTGAAACTGAATACCAACCTGAATATTTTGATAGATAAATATCATCATTTTTTTCTAACTCTTTCCAAAGATATTGAACAGACTCTTGGTGTCGTTTTTCTGTAGTTCTTATAAAATCAGTATTAGTAAGATTTAATGTTTTTGATAGATCTCTGAAAGTTTGACTAATTTCATTGCAAAATTCTAATGTATCAATTCCTTTTTTCTCAGCAGATCTTTGAATCTTCAGACCATGTTCATCAGTACCTGTTAAAAAATGAACTTTATAACCATCAATTCTCTTAAATCTTGCAAAAAAATCTGCAATAATACTTGAATAAGCATGACCCATGTGAGGTTTAGCTGAGGGATAGTAAATTGGTGTTGTGATATAAAAATTTTTATCCATTTAATACTTTAGCTTCAAATTCCATTAATAAACTTTCTTCATCTAAATTGAATTTTTTACAATCATCAATTTTTTTTAAAAAATAACTATATAGATTAGAAAAATTATTATTCCTAAAGAAAAGTTCAATAAAGTCATAAAGCATATGTTTAATCGCATTATCTTTCTTGTAGTAGTTTTGCTCAATGATTACAGTTATAAACTCCTTCAATGTTATAGCCGTTAAATCAACTTCAAAATTCTCTGAAAATTTTATTAAATTATAAAAGTTCCCAGGGGTTAGGTAGTGGTGAATTAGATCTTGATTAATCTTATTCAGAACATTTTCGCCAAAAATAGAGTTTGCGATTTCAATACTTTGATTATGAGTAAGTGAAATCTTAAAATTTAAGCATCTTGAGGATAAAGTTGGTAATATTTTTTTATTATTGTGTATTAGGATAAAATGAACGTTTGTATTTGGTTCTTCAAGAATCTTTAACAAAGCATTTACGGAATTCTTATTTAAAAACTCAATATTATCTATCAATACAAAGCGTATTTTGTCATTAAAAGATGACTTGTTCATATTTGAGATAAGATCTCTAATTTGATTTATATCAATAAATTTTTTGTCTTCAGATATATCAATAAGGTTAAAATTTGGATTAGATCTATTTTGAATAAGTTTAAAAGATTTGTTTTGTTCATTGATTAAAAAGTTTTCTTTATCATAAGTAAAATCTTCATCTTTAGATAAGATATAATTAATTATGTGATAAGCTAATGTGCATTTACCAGAACCTTTTTCACCAGAAAGTAATATTTTATTTGGAAATTTTTTTTGATCAAATAAATTAGTTAATTCTAAAAAAAAATTATTTAATCCAAATAAATTAATCTGTGTACTT
>LIBV01000060.1 GCA_001438335.1 Pelagibacteraceae bacterium BACL5 MAG-120820-bin39 | reverse complement strand
AGTACTCCCTCAGCAATCAAAAAAGAGCTTGCTCTTAAATGATCTGCGATCACTCTAAAGCTTGAAAGATTATTAGAGTCTGGTTTTTTTTCTACGATATCTGAAATTGATTGAATAAGTTTTTTAAAATGATCAGTTTCATAGTTATCATGAGTACCTTGAAGTAATGCTGCAATTCGTTCTAAGCCCATACCGGTATCCACTGAAGGTTTTGGCAGATTAATTCTTTTGTCTTTATTGATCTGTTCAAATTGCATGAAGACCAAATTCCATATTTCGATAAAACGATCCCCATCCTCATCTTTGGTACCAGGCAATCCACCTTTAAGGTGATCACCATGATCATAAAAAATCTCTGAACAAGGTCCGCAAGGACCAGTTTCACCCATTGACCAGAAGTTATCTGATGTAGCAATTCTTATAATTCTATCATCACTAAAACCTGCTATCTTTTTCCAAAAATTAAATGCTTCATCATCTTCATGAAAAACCGTTACATAAAGACGTTTTTTATCAATTCCAAATTCTTTGGTTATCAAATTCCAGGCATAACTAATTGCTTGTTCTTTAAAATAATCTCCAAATGAGAAGTTTCCTAGCATCTCAAAAAACGTGTGGTGTCTTGGAGTATAACCCACATTCTCTAAATCATTGTGCTTCCCACCTGCTCTTACACATTTTTGTGAAGTGGTAGCTCTGACATAATCTCTTTTTTCTAGACCAGTGAATACATTTTTAAATTGTACCATCCCTGAATTAGCAAACATCAAGGTTGGATCATTATTTGGGACTAAATTACTAGACTCAACTATCCTATGATCATTTTTTTCAAAATAATCAAGAAACGTATTCCTTATCTCATTTAAAGATTTGTCAGCCATATTTTTAAAATACAGCTTTTTTGTTTTATGTCTAGATAAGTGTAAGGGAAAAAAGGCGCTTAAATTAAGCGCCTTTTTATAATTAAAGATGACCTATTAATTAATTCTTCTTAGTAGGAATTTCTTCCTCTTTTACTTCTTCTTTTTGATCTTTAGCAATTTTTTCAGGATCTAATGGATTGCCTTCAATTTTTTTAGCAATCACTCCTGCTTTTTCTCTTATTGCCATTTCAATCTCCGCAGCAACTTTTGGATTTTGCTCTAGATAAATTTTGGCATTTTCTCTTCCTTGACCAATTTTTTCACCTTTGTATGCATACCAAGCACCAGATTTTTCAACAATCTCTGCTTTAGCTCCTAGGTCGACTAACTCACCTACTTTGCTAATACCTTTGCCATACATTAGATCAAACTCAACTACTTTAAATGGTGGTGCTACTTTATTTTTCACCACTTTAACTCTTGTTGAGTTTCCAATAATTTCTTCTTTATCTTTAATGGCACCAATTCTTCTAATATCCATTCTAACAGATGAATAGAATTTTAATGCATTTCCACCTGATGTTGTTTCAGGACTTCCAAACATTACACCAATTTTCATTCTGATTTGGTTAATGAAAATCATCATTGTATTAGTGTTTGATATAGAGCTTGTTAATTTTCTTAAAGCCTGACTCATTAATCTAGACTGAAGACCAACGTGATGATCTCCCATCTCACCTTCAATTTCTGCTCTTGGTGTTAAAGCAGCAACAGAATCAATTACGATTACTGAAATTGATCCAGATTTTATTAATGTATCAGCTATTTCTAAAGCTTGCTCACCATTATCTGGCTGTGAAATTAATAATTCTTCAGTATTTACACCTAATTTTTTTGCATATATTGGATCTAAAGCGTGTTCTGCATCAACGAATGCACAAATGCCTCCAGCTTTTTGAGCTTCTGCAACTACTTGTAAAGCTAAAGTAGTTTTACCAGAAGATTCAGGTCCATAAACTTCAATAATTCTTCCTTTAGGCAAACCACCTATCCCTAAAGCTAAATCAAGACTTAAAGATCCAGTAGATATTGACTCAATATCCATAGCTCTTCTTTGACCTAGTTTCATTACTGAACCTTTTCCAAAATTGTCAGTAATTTGAGCTATTGCAGCATCTAGCGCTTTTTGTTTTTCTTTAGTGTCCATTTCTTGATCTTTAGTAGATTTAACTACTTTTAGGTTACTTTTAATCATTTTTTGCCTCTTTTTTTTAATTTTTTTAACAGTCGAATCATGGATTTAAATGTACACATTTTGTTCTCATTAGCAAGATCAATTATTTTATAGCTAAAAAACGAAGAATTATTTGATTTTTAAGTAATCGCTATTAAGTAAACCTACTGACTTTAAAAGGTTTAATTGCGATAGAATATAATTTCTTTCAGAGCTTGCTAAAGAAATTTGGGCATTTAGAAGAAACGAGTTAGATTGAATTACCTCTAATGTCGATCTGCCACTGCCACTATTGTATTCCGCAGTAATTCCTTCATTAGCAATTTCAGCAGCTCTAACTTGTGATAGTACAGAAGTTAATAAACTCTTATTAGATTGAAAGGTAGACCAAGCACTTGTAACATTAGTCTCATTTCTTTTAATCATACTATCTAACATTAGTCGATTTCTTAATTCCAAACTTTGATTTTTTTTAAGTGATGCTCTGTTTTTGCCTCCAGAATAAAAAGGCCAAGATACAGTTGCATTTAAAGTGTCTTTTTCTCTTTCATCATAAGTAGAGCTTAAATCTTCACTGTAAGATCTTTCAAAAGACAAATTAGCTGTAGGAGATAAATCTGATTTTGCAATTTCTGTATTTTTCTTCGATTGATCATACTCTAACTTTGCAATAATTAAATCGGGACTATTAGTTTTAGATAATTCAATTGCTGAATTTAGATCATTGGGTAATTGAAATTTTGTAATAGATTTTTTGTCTAAAGAATTTGGATTAGATAAAGTACCAATTATATTTTCATAATTTAGTTTACTAGTTAAAAATTCATTTTCAGCTTGTATTAGTTTTGCTTGTGCTCCAGCTAAAGAAGATTCTGATTGTGCAACATCTGAAATAGTGATTTGACCTCTTTCCAGTCTAATTCGATCAGTTTCAACCTGTCGAACTAAAAGATCAACGTTACTTTTATTTATCTGAAGTTTTTCATTTGCTAAAATTAATCCTGTATAAGCTTCTGCTGCACTATATAAAGTATCTTGTTCTTTTTTTAACAACTTTGATTTGGCAAGATCTAGACCAATTTCACTTTTTGCTAATTCTATAGATCTACCAAAATCAACTAAAGTTTGAGTAATTGCAATTGAAGTGGTTAAAGGATCTACATCAGTTACAGAAGCATTGCCACCTGATTGATTAGTTAGCTTATTAGTGTTCTCAATACTTTTGCTACCACTCAAAGTTACCGTTGGTCGAAATGATCCTTTTGATATTTCTAAATCTTGTTCAGAGACATTAATATTTTCTCTTTCTGCATTTAAATCAGAATTATTTTGATAAGCTTTTAAAAGAGCTTCAGAAAAAGTTTCTGCAACTACAGGACTAATTGCTAATAAAGAGATTAAAGTACTTATTATAAATTTTTTCATTTCGACTTATATACTGCAGATTTTATCTGATGTTTACTGTTTAAATTAAAGATTATTGATGCATATTTTGGCATGTGCTTAAACATATTTTCAGTAATTCGCTGATAAGTTTGCATAAAGTTAATGATATCCCCTTTGCTCATAATTTTTAAATTTGAAGAGTTTTTGCTTTTAAGCCAAAGTTTATGCTCTTGTTTAAGCCTCCATTTTTGTAATAAATTAAAATTTTTAGCTTTTAAATATATTAAACAATTAAGTTCTGAGTATAATTTTTTATACTTATTCTGTAATTGTGTATTGACGTGTTTCCTCCAAATAAGTTTGGCATCTTTAGCTTTTTCAAGAGAATTAATTGATTTTTTTAAACTTGTTTTACTCTCAGGTTTTGCCCCCACACACCAGCCTTCAAAGATAATCACATCTGGTTTTTCATTTAATTGATACCAGTTTTTTTTATGGGTTCGATCATCAATGGCTTTATTAAAATTTGGTAATTTAATATTTCTAAAGTTTTTACTTTTTGCTTTTTTAAAAAAATTTAACATCATTTCAATATCATGTGTCCCAGGAACCCCTCTGGTCATTAACATGGGGTGAATCTTTTTAGATAACATTTCTCTTTCTTTTCGAGTTCGGTAAAAATCATCAATAGATATTTTAAACACTTTAAGTTTAAAATATTTAGTTAAAATAATTTTCATTATTGAACTAATTGTTGTTTTACCACTACCTTGTCCACCCGCCAAACCTACAAAATAAGGTTTCTTAATATCTGCTTTGTTTGATATCCAAAAACTTAGAGGAATAAGAAAAGATTTAATCATCTTTTCTTTATCTTTAAATTTTTCAGTAGCTGTTTCTTGAGATTGAATAAACTTTAAACAATCTTTTTTAACTTTATTAAAACAAACATTTACCAAACTCATAGAAAAAATTATTTTTTTTGATCGAGTGGATGATTTTGTCCGTCATTGACACTAACATTTTCTAATTTAAATGAATCAATTTCATCAATACAACCAACATTAAAACCGGTCATAGCTGGATTAATTCTTGGATTGTGATGAGTGTAAATTCCACAGTTAGAACAAAAATAATGTTTCGCAACTTTACTGTGAAACTGATACATTTTTAACTGATCTTCACCTTTAACAATTTTAAAATCTTCATTTTTTACCATCGACATGATGGCGCCTTTTCTTTTGCAAATTGAGCAATTGCATTTTATGACTTTTGCTAAATCACCCTCTATATTTATTTCTGCTTCAACTGCTCCACAATGACATGTTAGTTTTTTCATTAAATTTCCTATTTAAATTTATTTAAAATGTTTCTTGTTTTAAACATAATCAAGTTCATTAAACTATCTCTGGTTAAAGTTATCCACAAGGGTACAAAATGTAGTTTCGATGTTCACGTTTTGATTCACTTTTGATTCACTTACAGACTCAAAATACAACCTCTTGCGTGTATTGTATAACTAGTCTATAAATTAGAACAAAACAAGAACATGAAACTAACTATCCCTTATTATCTACACAAAGCGGGCGCTGGCTTTCCTTCTCCAGCAACTGATTATATTGAAGAAGATATCGATTTAAACATTCACTTAATCAGAAATATTCCAGCAACTTTTATTATTAGAGTGCAAGGTAAATCCATGGTGGATGTTGGTATTCATGATGGTGATTTACTTGTCGTTGATAAAAGTTTAACACCAAAAAATTTTTCAACTGTCATCGCTAATGTTCATGATGAGCTAGTAGTTAAAACTTTAGTTCAAGAAAGAGATAAAAAATTTTTGACATCAGGATCAAAAGATTATGCAGATCGGATCTTGATGAATGAAAATGAAGATATTTTTATTTGGGGAGTTGTCACTTATGTCATCCATTCCGTGTACTAGAAAAATAGCGCTTGTTGATTGTAATTCTTTTTATGTCTCATGCGAAAGATTATTTAATCCTAAAATTAGAAAAAAACCTGTTGTTGTTTTATCAAATAATGATGGCTGTATTATTTCAAGATCCAATGAAGCAAAAGCTTTAGGAATTAAAATGGGTGAGCCCTACTTTAAAGCAAAAGATATTATCATTAGAAATAAAGTTGAAGTATTTTCATCTAACTATGCTTTGTATGGAGATTTATCTAGAAGAGTAATGCGAACATTAAAAAGTTTTAATGCCGCTATTGAAGTTTACTCCATCGATGAAGCTTTTTTAGATTTATCAAATTTTCCTGATCAAGAAATTGAAAATATAGGAAAAGAAATTAGAGAAACTATTTTACAATGGACTGGAATCCCAACTAGTATTGGTATAGCAAAAACAAAAACATTAAGTAAAATTGCTAATCATATTGCAAAGAAAAAACAATCAGGAGTCACTAGTTTAATTGG
>LIBV01000059.1 GCA_001438335.1 Pelagibacteraceae bacterium BACL5 MAG-120820-bin39 | reverse complement strand
TCCTTTATAAAATTATTGAATTGTTGTATTATTAAAGTTGTCAAAGGAATAAGTACTTAGTATCTCAGCTATTTTTGTTTTTCTTAAACTTAAATTTTTAGTTTCTAACAATATTTGTTTTTCTTCTAGTGAAAATGGTGATGCCATAGCTAAAGCATTTATAGTTTCATCAAGACTTTGTTTTTCTAGTGCTTTCCAATTTATTACATAACCTTTTTTTTCAAATAAATTTTTAAGATCTTTAAAAATTAATTCTAAATCAGAAAATTTTAATTCTTCTTTTTGATTATCTAAATCATGATAATAATTTTTGAAATTAACCTGACATTCTCTATATTTTTTGTTGCTAAGAACCTCTTCTATAATTTCAAATCTAATTATTCCTTTTAATTCTATTAAATAACGACCATCATCTGTTTCTTGGAAAGTAGTTATTTTACCAAGGCAACCAATTTGATGTAACTCTGGTATTTTGTTCATTAAATTTTTTAAGGTTTTTGGTTGTATCATTCCAATAAGTTTGTTGTTTTTCATGCTATCATTAATCATATCAATATACCTTGGCTCAAAAATATTTAATGGCACAGCAGTTTTTGGAAAAATTATAAAATTACTGAGTGGAAAAACTGGTATTTTTTTAGGTAAGTCTTCTATTTTCATATAAGTTAAATTTAAAATATATCATATTTTAATTAATATTGCTTGAATTAAAAAAAGCGTCTAACTATACTAAATATTTTAATTGCGGGCATAGCTCAGTGGTAGAGCGTCTCGTTGCCAACGAGAAGGTCGAGGGTTCGACCCCCTTTGCCCGCTCCAAAATAGTTCAAAAATGAGCGATCTTATAAATAAAAAATGTGTTCCCTGTGAGGGCGGAGTTATCCCTTTTGATGTGTCTGAAATTCACAAATATCAAAAAAAAGTTGATGGATGGGATATTATTCAAAATGAAAACAAAATTTATTTTTTAGAAAAAAAGTTTAATTTTAAAAATTTTCTAGAAAGCCAAAGTTTTATTAATCATGTGGGTAAAATTTCAGAGCTAGAAGGGCACCATCCTGACATTAATTTTGGTTGGGGTTATGCTGTTATTAAAATTACTACACATGCTATAGATGGTTTATCAGAAAATGATTTTATCTTAGCTGCTAAAATTGATCAAATTACTAATGTCTAAAATGTCTTGTTTTAGAAAAAATTAATACAGTATCGGTTTTATTGGCAAATTTTATTATTTCTTTATCTCTTATAGAACCAGCAGGCTGTATCACTGCTGTTACGCCAGATTGAACTAATTTTTCAATTCCATCTACAAATGGAAAGAAAGCATCAGATGCTGCAACGATATCATCTTTAGGATTAATAAATTTTTTCATTTTATCAATAGCAATTTGACAGCTATCCAATCTACTAGGCTGACCAGAACCAATACCAACAGTTGTTTCGTTTGAAGCTAATACAATTGCATTAGACTTTACATATCGACATACATTCAAAGCAAAAATTAGATTATTTAATTGATTTTTGTTTGGTTTCTTTTTTGAAACTATTCTAAAGTTATTAATGTTAAATTTTGCTAAGTCTTCAGATTGAGTTAAAATTGCTTCATTAGTAGAAGTAAACTTTATAATTTCATTAAGTGCAAAATTTTTAGCATCAATAATTCTTAGATTTTTTTTAGATTTAAGAATTTTTAGAGCATCATTTTCAAAACCATTTGCAATTACTACTTCTAGAAAAATTTTATTTAGTTCTAAAGCTAAATTTTTTTTTATTTTAAAATTGCAAGAAACTATTCCTCCAAATGCACTTGTTGGATCACAAGCAAGAGCTGATTGATAACTTTCAAGGTTATTTTTCTTTATTGATACCCCACATGGATTGGCATGTTTAACAATAACTGTTCCACGATTTAAAGGCAAAGATTTAGAGATTGTTAAAGCTGCAAAAATATCGTTATAATTGTTATAACTTAATTGTTTGCCATGAATTTGTTTGATACTTAAATTATCATGTTTGGAATATATTGCACTTTCTTGGTGAGGGTTTTCACCGTATCTTAATTTTTCAACAAGATTTCCATAGAATAATTTTTTTTTAGGAAAATTAGTATTTGATACTTTGTTAAAGTAATCTGAAATTACTGCATCATAGTAAGCTGTTTCAGTAAAAGCAATTTGCGACATTTTTTTTCTAAATTCGAGGGTAGTAGATCCATTATTTTTATCTAGTTGATCAATTAACTCATCATATTGAATTGGGGAAGTTATCACAGTAACATCATTATAATTTTTAGCTGCAGCCCTCACCATAGTTGGGCCTCCAACATCAATATTTTCAATAATCTTTTTATGATCATTTGTACTATTTAGAGTTTTTTCAAATGGATAAAAATTAACTATTACTAAATCAATATTTTCAAAGTTATTTCTTTTTAGATCATTTTGATGGTTTTTATTTTTTCTTTTATTAAGAATTCCCGCATGAATTTTTGGATGAAGCGTTTTTACTCTACCTTCTAAAATTTCAGGTGAGTTAGTAAATTCTGATACTTCTGTACAATCAAATTTTAGTTTTTTAATTTCTTTAAAAGTGCCTCCAGAACTAATTATTTCTATTTTATTTTTTTTTAGACTTTGAAGTAGTGGTTTAAGATTTTGCTTATTAGATACAGATATAAGGGCTCTTTTTATTTTGCTCATCTTAATTTAGTTAGTTCCCATTTAATATTTTCAATTTCACTAGTTGCAAAACCAGTAATAAAAATATTTTGATTTTCAGTATATGAATTTTTATTACCGAAATATAAGCCATTATCAATGTTTATATCAAAGTTATCGCAGGTAAATTTCCAACCTTCATCTTCTAAATCAATCAAGATTGCTTTTTTATCTTGAGTTTTCATAACTTTTGTATTCGGCTCTAGATGAAAACGAATATCAAATTTAAGCTTTTTATTAGAATTTTTGTTGATGATTTTATCATTGCCAACAAACTTAAATTGTTCAGGATAAAATTCGATTTCTCTTTCATGAATAGAATTGAATTGTTTTAAATAACCATCATGGGCTGCATTAATTTTCCAATAATTTTTTTCATGTACAATGTTTTTTTTCAGAATTTTTAAACCTTTTTCAACTTCAAATTTTGATCTTGTATTTTTTAAAAATTTACAAGATGAATTATCTTCAATTAAAAGAGTACTGTGTGTAGCCGTTGATCTAGATAGCTCATTTAGTTTAATATTATTTCCATTATAATAACCGCAGTTAGAAATTAATTTTTTATTATTTGAAACAATTTCAAAAGATAAGGCCCCAGACTGATACTCTTTGGAAAAATCTTTACCTGGACTAGGTCCAATATCCATTATTAAGGATATTTTTTTATTTTTTAAAATGGTATAGCCACTAAAATCATTACTTTGATTAGAAAATTTATACCCCAATCTTTTTAAGTATTGATCAAATTCAAGATTATTTGAAATATTGTTGCCATTGAATAATAGGTCTGTTTCTATGTTTTGCCACATGAAAGCATAACCTTGACCTAAATAATAAATTGTTTCATCGATAAACTCAGGAATAGGATTTTGAGACTCCTTGATCCATTCCCTTATTAAAATAAAATATTTTAGGTAAAATATTAACTGTTTGATACTTCTCGATTTTGGAAAACCTTGATTATCAATTGAGGTATCTACAACCCTTTTTAAAGCACTTAAACCATATGAAAGATAATTTTTTTCATTTTGATAGCAAAGACCAGCTAAAATTATTGATGCACAACCAATAATTTTATCTTCAATAGATTTAGATTTGGTTATTTCTTGGATTAAATGGTTGGTTTGTTTCTGAATTATACCATTAAAATTATCCTGATATGCTTTATCACTATTTTCAAAAGTTAGATGATAATTAGATAGCAAAGCTATTATTCTCTTAGCAGTAATATCAAATTCCCAACTTTTGGAATTACATTTATAATTATTTTTTATCCAATTATGAACTATTGTTTGTGTAGTTTTTTTGGAAGATTTTAGATCTAAGCTAAAAAACCAAAAAAAGTTATTTAACCTCTTGAATTCCTTTTCACTAATATTCTTTTGGTTCCATAACATTTCAGATGAAAGATCATCAATTTTAAATTTTTTTGATTGATACTTAATTAATGAAGATAATAGATGAGGGCTTGGTTTATATTCAAGTTTATCATTGTAAATTTTAGAAATCTTTTTGTCGTAAAAATTAGATTTTAAATAAATATTTCTAAATTGATTTAAAAAATTATTAGAAAATTGATTGAAATACTTTAAAGGATTTTTAAAAATCATTAATTTATTCTGTTTTTAATAAATCAATATTCTTTTTAATGTCCCCGTTATTACTTTTAAAAATTGTAGTACCAGAAACAAGAATATTTGCTCCTGCCTCAATTGCTAATTTGTAATTGTCAAAGTTTATTCCTCCATCAATTTCAATATCGAAATTAATGTTTTTTTCTAATTGAATTTTTTTTAATTCTTTGATTTTAGATAAAACTTCAGGCATAAATTTTTGTCCTCCAAAACCAGGATTTACACTCATTATTAGAACTAAATCAATTTTGTCTAAATGATCTAAAATTAAATCTATTTTAGTTTCAGGGTTTAATGACACTCCAACTTTCTTTTTTAATTCTTTAATTCTTAATATAGATTTTTCTAAATCTTCTGTTGCCTCAGGATGGATAGTAATAATATCTGCGCCAGCATCTGCATAAGCATCTATATATTTGTGAACAGGTGAGATCATTAAATGAACATCAAATTTTAACGAACAGTGATTTCTTAGAGCCTTTATAACTGGAGGTCCAATTGTTAAATTGGGTACAAAATGACCATCCATAACATCAACATGAATCATATCAGCACCACCTTCTTCCAGTCTTTTAATTTCATTACCAAGCTGACTAAAATCTGCAGATAATATTGATGGAGAAATTTGAATTTTTTTCATTGAATGTATAAACCTATTACTATCAATTATAATTTGAATTTGAATTAATTTTTACCAAAAATTCGATAAATTTCTTGGGCTATTTCACTTTCCAAAGGAAAAGATAGCATACCCATTACTGAGTAACCTAAAAAGTAAGGCATTGCATAAAATCTGAATAAATAGAAAAACCATGCAACATATAAAGGTACAAAAATTGGAATAAGAAAACTTGGAGTAATAAATTTAAATAAATTTATTACTGGGTTTGTTAATTTTACAAAAATCTTCATGAAAAAGAATTCAGAGTCTTCTCTTTGAAATAAATTCATTGCTGATCTACCAATCAAAGTCCACATGATCAGTCCTAAGATATAATCGATTACTAAAATATATATTGGCATAGTTTAAAGGCGATTTAAAAGGGGCGGATAAACCGCCCCTTAAAATTAATTATATGTTACTTATTGCTAAGTATAGTTTTACCACTTGGTATACGAACTTCGTCCACCATTGCTTGAGT
The DNA here is from genome assembly GCA_001438335.1 of Pelagibacteraceae bacterium BACL5 MAG-120820-bin39. GTDB lineage: Bacteria > Pseudomonadota > Alphaproteobacteria > Pelagibacterales > Pelagibacteraceae > Pelagibacter. The sequence goes on along the minus strand of LIBV01000059.1, from coordinate 461 downwards.
AGCTTTATCTGGTGCGTCAGTCATTAAACTAACAACAACCATAGCTATTAAGCTAACTGGTGCTCCGATGATACCAAAACGTAAGTTGTCAATACCTAACCAAGGTGTTTGAGCCATAAAATTAGGACCAACATAGATTAGATAAGCTGTTCCTGCAGAAAGACCTAAAACCATACCTGCGATAGCACCTGCTCTGTTTGCTCTCTTCCACCATACACCTAAAACAAGTGGGAAGAACAATCCAGACATAGCAAAGTCAAATGCCCAAGCAACTGCACCAAGGATACTAGTGATCCTCATTGATGCAATATATGCGCCGGCGGCACCGATTATTACTAGAAGTACTCGAGCTACGATCAGTCTTTTTGCAACGTCTGCTTTTGGATCAATGATTTTGAAATACAAATCATGAGATAAAGCATTCGCGATAGCAAGAACCAAACCATCCGCAGTTGACATGG